>JABFRW010000054.1 GCA_013140805.1 Candidatus Eisenbacteria bacterium | reverse complement strand
GTCGAGGGGGAGGGGCGCGACGGTTCGCTGGACGCGTTCAGATGCGAACCACCCGCGAATCGGACCAGGAGTCATTCGCGCCGCCCGTCCGGCCGGCGAATGTCACGCGCTCGTCAGGCGGCGCGGCGTACGCTCGCGGCGGGCACCGCGGTGCTCTCGAGCGCCGCAGCGAGGCCGCGCGCATCGCCATCGGTCAGCAAGGTGCGCTGCGCGTCGGTGAGTGCCCACGCTCGCAGGGGTTCGCGGCCGTCGGGTGCCGCGAGAAGCACCACCGGCCGCGCGCCGAACCAGGCATGCGACGACGGATTGGCCGCGTAGGCCGAGGCCATCCAATGACACGCGGCGTCCGCGGGATCGGTCCCGACGGCTGCTCCCGCCCAGCGGCGCACCCGATCGAGCGGCAGCGGGTGCAGCGACTCCCACGCGACTCCGCGACCCAGCACCACGACTTCGGGATCGAGCGTCGGAGTCCACGCGGCGAGCCGTCGAGCTGCGGCGCTCACGACCACCCCGCGCGCCCGCTCGTGGCGATAAACTGCGAGTGCCTCCGCCACCAGCGTCACCGTCGGAAACTTGCGGTCCTGCGCCGCGACCCACGCATGGAGCAGACCCTCGGCCGCGTCCGCATCACGCGCGCAGGCGAGTACCAGCCCGCAATCGAGCGACAGCGAGCGCTCGTACGCGGCCGGATCGCCGAGCTTCTCGAGATCGGGCGGCGGACACTCGATCGGGCGCACCCACAGCATCTCTCGCCCGGCATCGATCAGGAACTCGAAGTTCAGCGTCACGCCATTGGCCAGTTCGATCTTGCGTGGTGCGAGCGGCCCGGCATCGGCGTCGATCGGGGTCGAGACCGCGAACAGTCCGGCGCGCAGCGATTCGTAGTCGATCGCCGAGATCGGCGGCTCGCCGGTCTCGCTCCAGCTCTCGCCCTCTCGAACGCGCGGCGAGCGGCCGACCTCGAATAGCAGACGGTCGGAGGGACGCGCGAGCCGATAGAGGCGTGTGGCCGAGAACGCGGTGGGAGGCACTTCGCCGGTGGTGCCCATCTCTCTCGCTACGCGACCGAACTCCTCGCGCAGCGCCTCGACTGCGCTCTGGCGTTCGCGCAACCGCTCGGTCTCGTGCCCTTCCTCGCCGGCGGCGAGCGCGGACTCGTCCATGCGCCGCGCGGACTCGAGCATGATCGCGTCGGTGCTGCCCTCGATCACCACCGAACCGTTCGAGGGTTCGGAGCGGAACTCGAACGTCCCGGTGCGCCACGAGAACACACGATAGGCCGCGTTCTCGCCCTCGCCGCGCGCGTCGTCGAGCGCATTGACGAGTCGCCCTTCGTCGAACCACAGCGCGCCGTTCATGCCGTCGCTCTTGATGTCGACGCAGCCGGTCGCACGGTTCAGCATCAGCATCTGCGAGACGTCGAACAGACTCAGCAAGCCGAGCGTGCCGCCGAAGGTCGCGGGGATGCGGGCGGCCATGGTGAGCGGCGCCTAGCTCTGGGGGGCCTGGCGCACCGAAACGTTTCCGGCGCGCGCGGCCGGCGCGGGATTCGGTGCGGCCGGGCGCTCTCCGACCGGCAGCAGATCGCGGCTCGACAGATGGATGGAGGCCTCGTCCGCATCGACCAGGCCGTCGCGCATCAGCGTGAGCACCGCCTCGTCGAGGGACACCATGCCTTCCTTCTTGCCTGTCTGGATCACCGACGGGAGCTGGAAGGTCTTGCGTTCGCGGATCAGCGAAGCGACTGCGCTGTTCGAAACCAGCGTCTCGAGCGCGAGTGCGCGACCGCGGCCGTCCTTGCGCCGCAGCAGCCGCTGGGCGAGCACTCCCTTGAGCGACTCGGACAGCATCAGTCGAACCTGTGCCTGCTTCTCGCCCTCGAATGAATCGATGATGCGATCCACGGTCTGAGAGGCGCTCATGGTGTGCAGTGTGGCGAGCACCAGCTGTCCGGTCGAAGCCGCCGTGATCGCCAGCTGCATGGTCTCGGGGTCGCGCATCTCGCCGACCAGGATGACGTCCGGATCCTCGCGCAACGCGGCGCGCAGGGCCTGCGAGAAGCTCGGGGTGTTGCGGCCGATTTCGCGCTGAGTGACCAGCGACTTGTGGTTCACGTGGCGGAACTCGATCGGATCCTCGATCGTCAGGATGTGCTTCGCCTGCGTGCGGTTGATGTGATCCACCATCGCCGCCAGCGTGCTCGACTTGCCGGTACCCGGCGGGCCGGTCACCAGCACCAGCCCGCGACGGAACTCCGTGAGCCGCGAGACGTGACCCGGCACTCCGAGCTGATCGAAGGTGAGGATCTGATTCGGCAGGATTCGGAACGCGCCGCCGATGCCGCGACTCTGCTCGTAGATGTTGCAGCGCACCCGCAGCACGCCCGGAACCTCGTAGGAGAAGTCGACGTCCTTGTTGCGGTCATAGACCGCCCGGACCTGAGGATCCATGATCTCGAACAACAGCAGCTCGGCCACTTCGCGCGAGATCTGCTCGTAGGGCACGGGGGTGATCGCG
Source organism: Candidatus Eisenbacteria bacterium (assembly GCA_013140805.1). Classification (NCBI taxonomy): domain Bacteria; phylum Candidatus Eiseniibacteriota; species Candidatus Eiseniibacteriota bacterium. The sequence continues at coordinate 13,505 of JABFRW010000054.1, read as the reverse complement.
CCGTTCACGCGCACCATCGGCGGCGAGCCGGTGGTGAGGTGAAGATCGGAGGCGCCGTGCTCCTTCACGAGTTTCAGGATCGCGTCGATGCGTGCCATGGGCGTGGTCGGTCCTCGCGAGGGTCGATGGGCGATCGGGCGCGGCGGCCACGGGCCACGAGTACCCGCCGACGTTATCGGCGGCGGGAGCCAAGCTCTGCAGCCCCGATTCCGCGCTCATTCCGGGGCACTCCGATGCCGATAGTCCATGCAACCATGCCCGACTTCGTTTCCAAGATCCGCGTCCCGGTGCGGGTATCGCGCGCGAACGAGCCCCCGCTCGACGCGGTGATCTGCCTCGCTCCGTCTGCCCCTGTTCATTCGGGGCCCGAGACCATCCTCGAGCGTCTGAACGCGCCCGATCGGGTGGTTCCGCTCGAGCCGGTTCAGGGCGACGCGATCATGCTGGTCTCGCGCCACGATCTCGAGTGGGTCGCCCCGCGACCTGGCGTGGATCTCAAGCTCATCGGCCCCGCTACGTTTCGGGTGACGCACCAGGAGCGGGTACACGTCCGCATGTGCAGCGGAGAACGGCTCGAGGGCGTGATTCAGATGGAGCTGCCCGACGGATACAACCGCGTCTCCGACTTCCTGAACGAGAGCGACGACTTCTTCCCGTTCGCCACCGCCGACGGCGTGATGCTGGTGAACAAGTTCGCGGTGCGCGAAGTCGCTCTGTTCGAGCCGAGCCCGCTGCCCGAACGCCGCTGACCGCGCCGGACCGCTGCGGCGCGACTCGAAGCGCTCGACCACGCTTTCGGTAGCGCGCCCGAGTCCGTGGTCCTATCTTGACCACCCGTGCAGCCGATCTCCGCCGAACCGGACCGAGCGACTCGCGCGTGGGGCGCACGCGGCGTGATCGCGCTGGTCGCCGTGCTCCTCCTCGCCGGCACCGTGCGCGCGCAGCCGTCCAGTCCGTCGTTGTCGGCCGCCGACTCCGCCGTGTTCGCGCGTGCGGACTTCCTGTCGCTCGCGGGGCGCTCCGCGGCCGCGCTCGACCTGCTCGACTCGCTGCGCGTCGCGGCGGTACGCCGACAGGACCGCTCGCTCGAAGCCCGAATCCTCTCGGCCCGCTCGGTCGCCTACTTCTTCAACGGACGGATGCGCGAGGCCGAGGCCGCCGCACGTGCCGCCCTCGCGGTCGCCGCGCCGACCGATACGCTCCGTCGCATGGCGTCACTGCGCTGGCTCGCCGCCTCGCTGAGTGAACAGGGCCGCGTCCTCGAGATGCGCGATGTCTGGGCGCGTCTGCTCCCGATGGCGGTCGCGAAGCGCGATCGGCGGCACGAGGGCTTCGCGCAGCTCGGGCTCGCGTTCTACTCGATGCACGAGGGGCGCGGGCGCGACGCGCTTCCTCGCCAGCTGCGCGCGCTCGAGATCTTCCGCTCGCTTGGCGACGGATTCTGGACTCGCTGGACGCTCACCGCGCTCGGGCGCGCGCTCGGCGCCACGGGGGATGTGGCCGCGCAGCGAAGGTGCTGGCAGGAAGTGGCGGAGCTGGCCGCAGCGGCGGGCGATTCGGGAGCGCTCGGTGATGCGTGGAACAATCTGGCCTCGCTCGAGTGGCTGCAGGGCGACCCGGCGGCCGCCGAGCAGGGGTTCCGCCGCGCTTTCGAGATCCGTCGCGCTCAGGTCGGGCGCCGCGACGCGCTCACCGCGGCCGTGAACATCGCGCTCTGCGACGCGGATCTCGGGCGCTTCCGCGAGGGAGCGACACGCCTCGAATCGGTGATTCAGGAAAGCGCGGAACGCGGCTTCCTCGAGGTCCGAGCCAACGCGCTGTCGGAGCTGGCCGGGATTCGCCGTCAGGAGGGCCGAGTCGAGGAGGCGATCGCGCTCCAGCGGCAGGCGCTCGCGTTGAACGGCACGCTGGATTTCAACTCTGAGATCGACGTGTTGACCGGGCTCGCGTTCGCCCTCGCGGATGCCGGCCGCGGCACCGAGGCGATCGCGTTGCTGAGCGACGCCCGTCGGCGATTCGGTCACCGGGCCTCACCTGGGGTCGTGCCGGCGCTCGACTACGTCGAAGGCAACTTGCGGGTCCAGAATGGGGACGCGGTCGCCGGCATGCGGCTGTTGCGATCCTCGATCGCAGGGACCGCTCGGTTCGGGCGGTGGCGCACCCGCATGGAAGCGCTCACGGCACTCGGAATCGCATACATCGCGGTGCAGGAACCCGACAGCGCGATCGCACTGCTCGAGTTTGCCGCTTCGTTGTGGGCCGAGGCGCGTGGCGTCTCGCGCGATCCCGAATGGCGCGAACAGGAGGGTGCCAAGCGGCGTCGGCTGTTCGCGAGTCTCATCCCGCTGCGGCTGGATTGGCCGGTCGAGGTGCCCGCCGACCGCCGGGTGGCGGCCGCCTTCAACGATCTTCAGCGCTACAAGGCTCGCACCCTGCGGGAGCGCATGCGTGGCCCTGCGCCGCAGGCGGAGCCGTTCGAGGAGACCACGCTCGATCAGATACAGCAGCGGGTTCTGCGACCGGGCGAACTCCTGCTCGAGACCTTCGTCACGCCCGAGACCACGCTGGTGTTCGCCATCACCAGGGACTCCGCGCGCGTGGTGCGGCTTCCGGGCACGCGTCTGGGGATCGGCGCGCGATTGCGGGCCTGGCACCGACTGATCTCGGCGCGGCCGGCGCGCGCGGGAGTCGGCGACCTGACCGGGCTCGACTCGAGCGCCGCCCAGCTCGGCCGATTCTGGCTGACGCCATTCGACGATCTGCTTCGAGCGTCTCGTTGCGTGCTGTTCGCCCCGGACGGGGAGCTGAACCTGTTGCCGCTCGGGACCCTCGATCCGGGTTGGGGAACCGGGCCGCTGCTCGCCGCGCGCGAGGTGGTCGCGATCCCATCGGCCGGCGTCCTGGCGCTGCTGCGAGATCCGGCGGTCCGGCATTCGAGCCCCCGAGGGCGGAGCGCGCTGCTCGCTCTGACTCCGGCATCGGGGGGATCCGATAGACCGATGAGTGGCGCGGCCTCGGAAGTGCGATGGCTGCGCCGGACCTTCGTAGGGGTCGCGTCCCGGTCGCCCGGCGCTTCCGCGACCGACTCGAGCCTGGGAATCGCGCTCGCCCAGTGCCAGATCCTTCACGTCGCGACGCATGCCCGGCTCGATGACGAGCGGCCGTGGCTGTCGGGACTGCTGGTGGATCCCGCCGGTTCCGAGGATCGCACGCGATGGCTGCGCGCGACCGAGGTCGCGCGTCTGCGACTGCCGGCGCGGCTCGCGGTGCTCTCGGCGTGTGAATCGGGGCGTGGTCGAGTGCTCTCGGGTGAAGGAGTGCAGGGGCTTGCGACGGCGTTCCTGAGCGCTGGCGTGCCGGCGGTCGTCGCGTCGCTGTGGAAGGTCGAGGATCGCGCCACCGAGTCGCTGATGCGCGGGTTCTACCGGCGCCTCGCCGCCGGCGAGACCGTGGCGAAGGCCCTGCGCGGAGCGCAGCTCGACCTCAAGCGCGATCGCCGGACCGCCCACCCGTTCTTCTGGGCCGGATTCGTCGTGGTCGGGGAGCCGACGGTCCAGGCCGAACTGCATCGGAAGCCGCTCGATCCACCCACCTTCGCGGTTGTGATCGGGTTGGTCATCGCGATCGTTCTCGCGATCCTTGGCTACCGGCGCCGACAAACCCGGATGGCGCATGTGACGCAGTCCGGTCCGATGTCTCCAATCTCATGAACGAACGCGGAGGGGGTCATGCGACCGACGAGCAACTGGTGCTCACCTACCAGGAGGACTCACACGGACTTCGCGGCCGCGCCGCTGCCGAGGAGTTGTTCGCGCGCTATGGGGATCGGGTCTATGGCTGGTGCTTTCGGATGGTGAGGGATCACGAGCGGGCGCTCGACCTGGCGCAGGATTCCATGCTGCTCGCGTGCCGTGCGCTGCCGGGGTTTCGGGCTGAAGCGCGATTCTCGTCGTGGCTGTTCGCGATCGTCCGTCACCGATGCCTGCGGGCGCTGCGGCGCCCGAGTCTGGTTCGAGACGAGTCGCTCGATCCCGATGTTCTCCCCGAGCCGAGCGCATCGGTGGAGGAGACATTCGAACGTGACCAGGAACGCATTCACGTGCTCCAGCTGGTGGACGAAGTACTGACCCCCGAGGAACGCAGAGCCCTGCTGTTGCGTTGCGAAGAGGGACTTCCCGTGGATGAGATCTCGCGACGATTGGGACTCTCCAGCGCTTCGGGAGCGCGCGGCCTGCTCCAGACCGCGCGCCGAAAACTGAGAGCCGCACTTGCTCGCGGGCGTGGGGCGGAGGGAGTCGAAGCGTGACCCGGAATTGCGTCGAAACCGAGGACCTCGGCCTGCTCGAGTCGCTGCCCGTCGACGACCCGCGCCGCGTTCACGTGGCGGCCTGTGCGCGCTGTCAGGCGCGGCTCGAAACTTACGAGGAGTTCCTCGCGGAGCGCCCGCTTCCCGTCGGGGCCGACCCGGCGGCGGCTCGCGCGCACCTGCGCGATGTGATTCACGCGCAGCTCTCGCCACGGGCGCCGCACCGCGAGCGCTCCACCACCTCGCGTCCCGCCTGGACCCGCTGGCTCGGGATGTCTCAGCCGGTTCTCGCTACGGTGGCGGTTCTCATCGTGGCCGCGCTGATCGTGCTCGGAGGCCGCCTTCCAGTGTTCCGATCCGAACCGGAAGTCCTGCGCGGCGTGGACGGGACTTCCGCCGGGGAAGTCACTCTGATCTCTGCGAGGGTGGCGCCCAATGGGACCCTTACGCTCGACTGGCGCTCCGTTTCGGGCGCGGACGAGTACCGGCTGCGCGCCCTCGACGTCGGCCTCGTGCCTGTCGCAACGCTGCCGGCCGGCTCCGACACCTCTGCGAGCTTCGATGTGACCCGGGCACGCTCCGACTCGCTCGCCGGCGCCCGTTATGTGGTCGTGGTCGCGTTCTCGAGCGGCCGTGAAATCGCCGACTCGCGACCCATCCCGCTTCCCCTGCCCTGACCGTGTGACGAGCCCGGGGATCGTGTCTCCAACCTGACACGCGATTCCCTCGCTCCGATCCAGTCACGTTCCAGGGGAGGTCCATCATGCTGCACACGCTGCGTGGCTCGCATGCCGCGCGTGGCTCCCGTGCCGTCACCTGCGCGCGCCGCAGGCGTTTCGAGTTCGCGCTGCTTGGCGCGTTCGTGCTCTGCGGCGCGAACCCGGCTGCGGCCGGCACCTACGTGGTACCGAGCGCCCAGTACCCCTCGCTTCAATCGGCGGTGGGCGCGGCGGCCGCGAGCGCAGATGCCCAGAACGAGATCCACGTCGGTGGTGCGCCCCTGTTCACTTCCGCGGTGGTGACGATCACGAACGCCTTCCACGAGAATCACAGGCTGGTGATTCGCCCGGTCCCCGGAATGAACCGCGCCTTCATCGCTTCCCAGAACGGCAGCGAGCGCATCTTCGACGTCCAGGGCGCCACCAATGTCCGTTTCCAGGACCTCGACATCGTGCGCTTCAGCACCAACGACAACGACCTGATGTTCCTCGACGGCTGCACGGACGTTCTGATCGAACGCTGCCGGATCGGCTCGATCTGGACTTCGGTCGGGAGTGCGGGGCCGTGGGGAAACATCGTGATCCGCTATCCGATCAACGTGGTCATCCGCAATTGCATGGTGTTCTCGCACCGATTCGGCAATTTCGACTACGGCATCACCGCGAGCCTCGGTGACGATTCGAACTCGCTCAAGCTCTACAACAACGACATCGCGGACCACAGCCAGTACGGCGTTGAAATCTCCGCCCACATTCCGGGCGAACTGCTGGTGCTGCGAAACAATCTGGTGATGAATCATCGGGACGCGGCGATCGAGCCGGTCGCCTTTCACAGTGCGGTGGGGAACGTCGTTACGGTGCAGTCCAGCCACAACGTGGCGTTCGCGGCGGCCGGCAATGTCGAAACGATCGACGGCGACCTCGACATTTCCGGACTCGGCGGGGCGACGTTCAAGCGCATCAGCCGCGATCGCGTCGACGACTCCTTCGTCAAGTTCGACTGGGACGTGCTCGCCGGCTGGAATCCGAACGCGAATCGCGACTTCTATCGCCTCCTGTCCGATGGCGAGCTGCACGATCACACCAGCGACTACGGGCTGACCGATGCCGCAATCCCGGACGACTGGGAGCGCCAACCGCGCCCGACGGGAGCGCCGACACAGCACACCGACCGTGGGGCGGATCAGGTAGTCAGCAACGTCGGCGTCGAGTCCGCGGTCACCTCGCGGTCGGGACTGTGGGCCGCGCCGCGCCTGAATCCCACGAGTGCGGTCGCGATTCGATTCGAGTCCGAATCGCCGGGTCGACTCGAGCTCGAGGTGTTCGATCTTGGCGGTCGCCGGATGCACCGCGAGTCGCGCGATGTCGCAGCGGGAGCGAGCGGCCTGTTCGAGTGGGCGGGGCCCGGTCGCGGCCAGGTGCTCCAGTACCGATTGCGCCTCGCGGGTAGTGGCGCTCCGGTGACTCGGACCGGACGCGTCGTCGTGCTGCCGTGAGCCAGGTCGCGTCTCCCTTCCCATGTGCGATCCCCGCGCGCCGGCCCGGCGCGCATCTCTGGAGGTTCTTCATGTCGCGTTCTCGCCACATCCCGAATTGCGTGGGCTCCACCCCGGCGCATCGCGCTCGAGTACTGTTCTCGTCCCTGGTCATCGCGGCCGCTGTCATGTCGCTCGGCGATCTCGCAGGCGCGGAGTCTCAATCGCCGCCGCGCGCCACCGCTCCGGCCACCGTCGAACGTGACGCCATGGCCACTCCGAAGCCCCGGCCGCGTACGGCACGCGCACTCGAAGTTCAGGCCGTGCTCGATCAGGAGCGCTTCACGCTCGAGGCCCTCGGCGCACGGCGTGAAGCAGCCCCCGATGCGGCGACCGCGCTCGCGCTGCAGCGCGAGATCGAACGCGTGAAGAGCGGGACCGAAGTCGCGCTGCTGGGTCTACAGGCCACGTGGGCGCGACGTGCCGGCCGCGAGGAGGCCGCTCGCGCGATCGAGGCGGCGATCCGCACGCTGCTCGAATCCTCCAATGCCGCGAAGTCCGCCGCTTCCTCACCCTTCGCCGCACCGGTCCTCGACTCCCAGTCGAGCCGGAGCGCGCGCTAACGCAAAAGGAGGAGGAACGCCATGCGTCGCATCCTGTGCGTCACGTTTCTGGTCCTCGTGCTCCCGTTCGGCTCCGCCCAGGCGCGGACCCTTCACGATCCCGTGCGCGTCCGCGCGCTCGGCGAGCCGCCGCAGCTGGCGGAAGGGAAGGCCACCACGCTCACGCTCGAGTTCTCGTCCGCCGCGCGCGCGACGGTGTCCGGACTCGCACTCGACGGACCGGGCTGGGCGATCCGACTTGAGGAGACACACGGGTCGTTCGAACTCGAGCCCGCGAAACCTCGAGTGGTTCGCCTGGAGGCGACGCCCGACCCGGCGGCCGGGCCGCTGACGCTGCGCTATCAAGTGGACGGGCGTCCGACAAGGCGCGCGATCGACCTCTCCGGGCGCGGGCTCGCGCATGCGCGCGCCACCGGCGTCTCGCGAGTCACGGAGTACGGCGGAGCTACGGCCTCACCCGAAGTGCTGCAGGCCCGCCCGCGCAGCGAGAAGCTGCGCTCCCGGGAACGCCTGCTTGCAAGCAACGCGGCCGCGCTCGCGGCGGATGCGCAGATGCCGCGGGAGGGGCCCAGTGCTCTGGCGCGGAACATCACGGTCACGGGCCGCATCATCTATCAGCGCACGCGTGCGGACGGGACCGGTGCCGACGCCATGGGCGCCGATCTGGTGCGAGTGGTGCTCTACGACGAGGACGACTTGTACGACGAGTTCCTTGCGGAGACCGAGACCGACGCGATGGGGAATTTCTCGTTCACGATCCACTGGGATCCTGGACCGTTCTCCGATGCCCAGCCCGACCTGCTCATCTACTACGAGACCGAGAACGCGAAGACCAAGGTCCAGACCGCGGGCGTGTTCGAGACCGACTACTCGTGGCAATCCGGCACAGTCGACGACTACGCCGGTGTGCTCCTGAGCTTTGGCAACCAGACGCCTTCCGACGAGAGCGAGCACGGGGCGCTGCACCTGCTGACGACCGTGACGCGCGCGTGGCGGTGGGCGAACCAGCGCGGCTACAACCCGTCGCGCATCGAAGTGCAGTGGCCCGAGGGCGACTCGGAGGACGCGTCCTACTACGTGGACGCCTTCGAGGAAATGCACATCAGCCCCGGGGACGAGTTTCGCGAGTCGACGATCTGCCACGAGTACGGTCACCACTGGATCGAGAACTTTGGCGCGGACGTAGTTCCCGACTACTGCAATGGACTCTGCGACGACGGCGAATGCGGTCACTGCAGCTGGTGTCACGAGACCCAGGGCATCGCGTGGACGGAGGGCTTTCCCGACTGGTTCGGCAGCCGGATCGCCCGATCGCTGGGGCCCGACTACGGCCAGCCGGATGTGCAGATCCGCCAATACGAGAATCTCGGGGTCTGCGATGAAGCCGCCGCGCCTCAGCCGCCCGACGAGACCGAGGGGTTCCTCGCCGCGCTGCTGCGCGACATCGAGGATTCGACCCAGGACGACAACGACGCGGCCAATGTATGGCAGGACCGGTTGTCGCTCGGCCCCGACGAGATTCTCCAGGTCGCTGATCTCGACCTGTGCGATTCGCCGTCCCTGTTCCTGTCGAGCTTCAAGATGCGCTTTCCCCAACACGTCGAAAACCTGTGGGAGACAGCGAAAGACATCGGATTCGAGATTGACCTCTCCAATCCGGCGGTGGTCACGAATCTCGGTTCGAGCAGCCACGCGCTGCTGGTCGAGTCGACCGATGCCACCATCGACTACATCTGGACGCGAGCGACCGACGACGCCTCCGGCGTGAGTGGCTACAGCTATCTGCTGTCGGGAAGCCCCCTGCTCCCCGACGCGAACGAGGATCTGGGCGACGTGACCTCATTCAGCACCCAGACGCTCGGGCCCGGCAGCTGGTACTTCAACCTGCGCACGCGCGACCGCTCCGGGAAGTGGTCCGCGAGTTACGCCGCGTATGGCCCGCTGACGATCCAGACGCCCGAAGGCCCGAACCTCGCGTTTCGGGTGCAGGCCGGGTGGGGATCGGTCGTGGTGCCGCGCACGGATCCCGACGCGGCTGTGAACAGTTGCCCGGATCCGGTGTTCCTGGTCGGCGATGTGTTCGACACCTACTGGAACGCGCCGGGTCAGAACACCGGAGAACTGCCGTGCCCGCGCGCTAGCTCCAGCCGCCCGTTCATCGACGGTGTCGCATCGCCTCCGACGGCGCTGGGCATCATCGGTGCCGGCGGAACGTTCACGCACCTCAATCGCGGGCCCGTGCTGGTGCGACCCGGCCGCCACACCTTCGAAGTCGGCTTCGACGCGAACGAGGAGATCGCCGAGTCCGAGGAAACCGACAACCGATGGGCCGAGCAGTGGATCTGGCAACCCACTTCGCTGGCGAACGGAAGCAGCGTGGTGCGCAGCGCTCCGCCGGATCGCACCGCGGGGTGGGACGCGATCGGCCCCGGTCCCGCGACCTACTACAACTGCGACGGGCTGCGCTTCTTCACCGCCGTCCCCTGGACCGCCGTGACGCTTCGCGCGCTCGGTGCGGCCGACGATTACGACGTCCGGCTTCACAGCCCGCTCACCGGCGTGCAGAGCGGCTACGACGCGAACCTCGGCTGGTCGACGCAGCTCGCGGGCCGTCTGGACGCGGTGCTGGTCAATCGCCGCACCTCCGGACTCGGCTCGTGGGACGTCGGGGTGATCAACATCAACCACGGCACCAGCGACTATCGCGCGCAGATGGTGATGGGGCAGACCTTCCCGTTCGGGGATTCGCTGGCGCTGCCGATCGCCGATCAGGCCGGCTTGATTCTGCTCGAGTTCAACGTCGCGGCACTCGATGTTGGATCGGTCACCATCAAGATGCGTCACGATCCGTCGCGCGGGCCGATTCGCGCGCGCTGGTACGACTCGGACTTCGTGCGCGGCGACTTGCTCGACTCGGACGGCATGACGAGCACCGACGAAAACGGAGAGGCGCAGTTCGTACTCGGTCTCTACACCGCCGGCTACCGCGGGCTCGCGATCTACCGGAATCCCGAAGACTTTCCCGGCATGACTCCCGACACCGTCGTGGTGGAAATCGGCCCGACGCCTCCCGACTTCACGCCCTTCCAGGCGGCGAACTGGTATGCGCCTCTGGTGCCGCGTCCCGCGAACGACGGTGCTCCAGGAGCGGTGCCAATGCCGATCTCGCTCACCGGTAATGCCGCGGCGACGTGGGTCAACTATGGCGCGATCAACCAGAGCGACGGTGTGGCGGCGTCCGGCATGATGACCCACGTCGATCTGGACGGCGTGCATGCATGGTCGCTGTCGTGGGGTGACTTCCTCGACCAGGAGAGTCGCACCTTCAACTCGGGCACCGCCCGCACGGTGCGTGGCGGGCGACACACGATGTCGATGCGACACGACGCGCCCGATGCGTTCGAGGAACTGCTCGAGTCGAACAATCACTGGGGCGAGCAATGGGTGTGGTCGCCGCTGGCGCTCACGCTCGGGACCGCGGTCACGCGCGGCGCGCCGCCCGATCGCACCGGGGCGTTCGAAGACATCACCACGATCGAACCGCTCTGGTACAACTGCGATGGCCTTCGTACTCCGGTCTTCGCCGCCGCCGGGCTCGACGGATTCTGGGGCGCGGTCGCGGTCATGCCGGGCGATCAGAGTGACGTGGACGTCCGGTTCCACGAGATCCTGCCCGGCGTCAAGGCCGGCTTCGCGGCCAACCGCGTGATCTCCGCGTGGGGCAGCGGTCAGTCCGACTACGTGCTCGCGCATTTCAGGCACACCGGTTTCCGCGCGTTCGACGCCGGGGTGCTGCAGGTGGCGGGCACCGAGTCCTACACCGCCGAGGTCGTGAACTCGAAGTTCCGCCTCGCGCTGCCGAGCGGCAACGTCGGCCCATTCACGCTGGCACCCGGGCACTTGCTCGATCTGCACGAGTTCACGCTGCAGGCCGGCACCTACCTGGTGGAACTGCTCGACGGCGGCGGCGGGATCGACTGGGGGCTCACGCTCCATCAGAACGACGCCGCGAATGCATTCCAGTCAAAGTCAGTGGCGCTGGTCGATGGCTCCGCCTGGAGTGCGCCGCCGGGGCAGAACGAGCACATCGTCGTGCAGGTGCCGAGCGCCGGTCCCTACTGCCTCGCGGTCTGGAAGGCCAAAGCCTCACAGGTCATCGCGGGCGGCAGCTACGTACTTCGGTTCACGCCGAATCCCGCGGTGGCGGTGACGGAGTCGGCGCCGTCGCGAACCACGCTCGCCGCACCGTATCCGAACCCGGCGCGACACGGAGCGTCGGTGGCGTTCGATCTGGCACGCGAGGACGAAGTGCGTCTCGAGATCTTCGACATGCGCGGTGCGCGAGTTCGGTCACTGGCGATTGGCCGCCGGCCGGCCGGCCGGCACCGCCTGACGTGGGACGGCCGCGACGAGTCCGGGCGATCGGCCCCGAGCGGGCTCTACTTCGTGCGGATGGAGGCGAACGGCATTCGGGAGTCACGCAAACTGGTGGTGGCGCGCGCGCTGCCCTAGGCTGCGCGCATGGCCGCCATCGTGGTCGAGCACGTCTCGAAGGCATTTCGTCGTGGTCTGTTCGGCGTCGGCTCGACCGTGCACGCGTTGCAGGATGTTTCTTTCGAAGTCTCTGCCGGCGAGGCGATCGGCATCATTGGGCCGAATGGCGCGGGCAAGACGACGATGCTGGGCTGCCTGCTCGGATTCCTGCGGCCCGATCAGGGCCGGGTCACGGTGGACGGGCGCGAACCCGACGAGCTGTCGGTTCGCGCCCGCACCGGTTACCTGCCCGAGCGCCTCGTGATGGATCGCTGGATGAGCGGGAGCACGTTTCTGCGCTATCACCATGCGCTCGGCGGCCTGCCGGCCGCGAGCCGTCGGGCAGACTGTGCGGCGCTGCTCGATCGTGTGGGGCTCGACCCGGCCGCGCGCGAACGGGCGATCGGTTCCTATTCGCGCGGCATGCTGCAGCGCATCGGAGTCGCGCAGGCGCTGCTCGGCCGGCCGCAATTCGTGTTCCTCGACGAGCCGATCTCGGGCGTCGATCCGTCCGGAATCGTGGTGATCCGCGGAATTCTGGAGGAGTTGCGGCGCTCGGGCGCGACGCTGGTCATCAATTCGCACCAGCTCGACGAGGTCGAGCGCCTGTGCGATCGCATCGTGTTCGTGCGCGGCGGTCGGGTCGAGGCGCTCGAAGTGATCCGCGCCGGGGCCGAACTCGCGCGCCGCGTGAGGGTGCGGTTCTCGGTCAGTGGGCGGCAGCCGACCGACGCGGAGCTGGCGGGAATCGGAGAGCGACTCGGCTCGACCCTGGTGTCCTGGAGTGCGCCCGATGCCCGCTTTCAGGTGAAAGACGACGCAGCGGCGACCGCGCTGCTCGGTGCTCTCATCGCCGCCGGCTGGCCGGTCGTCGAGGCGAGTGCCGAAGAGAGCCGGCTCGAGCGGTTGTTTTCGGCCGCGGCGACCACGACATGACTCTCACGATCGCTCTCGCCACCGCGCGCCAGCGCTTCACGAGCCCGTTCCGACTGGTGCTGCTGGCATTCACATTCCTGCCGTGGCATCTCGGAGCACTCCTTTCGCATCAGTTTCAAGTCTCCAGCGAGGTCATGCTGTTCGGATTCATCCTCACCGCAGGAGTGATCGGCCAGGAGGTTTCGAGCGGTGTGTTGCAGCTGGTGTTCGCGCGGCCCGTGAAGCGCTGGGAGTACGTGATCGGGCGGTGGCTCGGAGTGGCGCTTCCGGCGTCCGCGCTCGCCATCGTGTTCGTGCTGTCGCTGGCAGGGGTGGTGTCGCTCAGTGGTGGCGCGCTCGAATGGAAGTCCGTGATGCGGGCGCTCCTCGAGGCTCCTTTTCGAGTCTTCGGGATCTCCGCGGTGTTGCTGATGTTCTCGGCCGCGGTCAAAGGACTCGGTGACCTGGCGGTGTGGGCGATGGTCGGCATCGTGGGAGGAATCGTCGGTGGATTCGGAGGGTCCCGGGGCTGGAAGTGGCTCGCTCGGGCTGCGGAGGAGCTCGGAAATTTTCTGAGCCCGTGCCTCTCGTGGTCCGGCCCGTTCAGCGGCGGCACGTGGCCTCTGCAGGACGCCGTCGCGTGGTGCTCGACGGTTGCGATCTGTCTCACGATCGCGATCGTGCTCGTCAATCGAAAGGAGTTGTCCTACGGAAGCACGTGAGTCGACCCGCTCGCGGAACGGATCCACGCGTTCGCTGCCACGCGCGCTGTGGATCGCAGCACTGGTGCTGCTGGTCGCACGCGTGGCGATGGCCGTGTGGTGGACGCCCGCCGCGCCGGTGATCACCTGACAGTCGTGGTGGTGGCGCCTCGGCGAAGCGGTCGAGGATCGCGCTCCGCGGGTTGCCGCGTGTGTGTCGCGCCGCTTAGCAT
>JABFRW010000053.1 GCA_013140805.1 Candidatus Eisenbacteria bacterium | reverse complement strand
GCTCACCGCGGTCTCGTGAGCGGCCGCGAATTCGGGGAGTGCGGAGTTGGAGTCGGTACGCGCTCGTGGGGTCACGAACAGGGCGAGTGCCAGCGCGGCCACCATGCCGGCGCCGCCGAACCACAGCGGCTCGGACCACGCCTGCAGCCGCCGATCCGCCGGGTTCGCGCGCGCAATCCCAGGTCCCTCCGGCAGGGCGTGGGGACGCGGTTCGGGCGCGTCGGACGACGACCCGTTCGGATCCTCGGCGCTCGACTGATTCGGGGTCTCGTCCACCGTACGCCTCCGTGGGTCAGCGGCCCGGAAACGCACGAGTCGGCCTCACGGTAGTTTTGGCGAAGATCCGGAGACCTGGGCCCGGGTCGCGCGGCGCGTGCGGCCGCGCGGCGACTCAGTTGGGAGGCGTGAAGACGAACGGCGCCTGGAAGGTGGTCAGGCCCTCGGGAATCGGCGGGAAGCGCCACTCGCGAATCTGCGACAGCGCGCAGTTCTCGAGCTTGTCCGAGCGAACCGAGTTCGAGATCACACTGGCTTCGGTCACGGCACCCGAAGCGGCGACCGTGATGGCGACCACCAGCTTGCCTCGCAGGCTCGGATCGCGCTTGAGCTCGTTGCTGTAGCAGTACTGAATGCCGGCCGCGTAGCGCTGGATCACAGCCAGCAGCGAGGCATTGCTGCGATAGACGCCGGGATTCATGCCCGAGCGTGGCGAGCCATCGGGAGAACCGGTGCCCGAGGACGGCGCCGGGGCGAGCGAGCCGACTGCCACCGAGGCCCCTTCGACCGCGCCGCCCAGATCGGCCGCGGAGCCGCTGCCCGCCTGTCCAGAACCGATCGATCCGAGGTCGCCGCCACTGCGCCCGCCGCGCACCACGCGTTGGCGCGAGTGGTTCGAAGCGGTGCGCACTCCGTTCGCAGAGGCCAGCGACGAGGACAGATCGGCGATGCTCTGGTCGAGTGCCGCGCGGCTTCCGGCGAGCTGCTTGGTCGCTTCGGCGGCACGCTCGCGGCCGCGCCGGATGGCTGCTTCGTCGACCGCGCGCGACGGATCGTCACGATGGACGCGGGTCGGGATCAGCGGCTGGTTCTCGGGCGGCGCTTCGAGCGCCGGCGCCGGCAGGATCTTCTCGACCTGCAGCGCACTCAGCGCCTGGTCGGGCATCGTTTCGATCGCCGGCGGCGCTTCGAGAATCAGTTCCGGAAGGATTTCGACCTTGAGCTGTTCGAGCTCGACGCGCGCGACGATCTGCTGCTGCACGGGGATCACGAAGATTCCCAGTACGAACAGCACGATGAGCGCGCCGCATGCGAGCACCAGACTGCGCGACAGCCGCGACTTGAACGCGGCCGCGAACGCACGCCGGTCGGCGATCATGAGCAGCGGGCCGCTCGGACCGATCGGCGGTCGAAGGGGCCGGTGGCTCGCGGCGGCAGGTGCGAGAGGTCCGTTCATTGCGGCTTGACTCCCTGAGTGGAATCGGGACGCGGGCTCGCGAGCGCGACGCGCGACGGCAGTGCGGTGCCCGCACCCACTTCCCGGCTGGTCTTGAGATAGCGGCGGTGATTGAAATCGAGGAAGCGGCGCTGATCGCGCGCGGTGATGAACAGAACTTGAGGAACCGGGATCTCGCCCTCGATGTGAATGTCCTCGAGCGAGCGAGCGCTACCCGAGCGCGCGCTGGCCGGCCTCGAGCTCGAAGTCGCGACAACCACTGGGGGCTTCGCGGCCACGGCGGACTTCGCGACCACGGTGGGCTTCGCATCCGCAGGTGGCGTGACGACCGCAGGTGTGACGGTCGGCTTCGCCGGCGGCGAGGCCTTCTGTTCCGCGGAGATCGCCACCTGGCTCACGAGCATGAGTGCGAAGATCAGAGCGCGCATGGTCAGTTCCCCTGTTGAGCGAGTCGTTTGAACTCGCTGCGTTCGAAGGCGGCGAACAGGCTGTCGGGGTCGGCCTTGGCGCGTTCACGATAGGCGTGGAACCAGCGGCCCGCGGCTTCCTCGTCGAACAGGTAGAACTTTTCGAGGATCGCGAGGTTGTAGTAGGGCCCCGCCAGGCGGGGATCGATTTCGATCGCGCGCAGGAAGGCACGCCGCGCCGCGACCGGATCCCCACCACGCAGCTGCGTGATGCCGAAGTTGTTCTGGTTGACGGCACTCTTGCCTTCGTCAGCGACCGCATCCGAAGCCAGCGAACGTGCGCCCTCGGGCTGATTGGAGCGCAGCGTGAGGTAGACCAGAGCGGCGCGTGCATCGCGCGAAGCGGTGCGGGTCAGCGACGCCATGATGGCGCGCGCATCGTCGATGCGATCGAGTGCGTCGTAGTGCAGCGCGAGGCCCGCCCACAGGGCAGCCGGTACGCCATCGGGCCATGCGGTGGTCTCGGCCACGGCGGGCTCGAGCAATGCGACGGCCTCGGCATGGCGCCCGCTGTCGTACCACAGCTTGGACAGCAGCGAGAGCGCGGGAGCGTAGCGGGGGCTGCGTGCGAGCGACTTCTCGAGCGCCCCTTCGGCCGCCGAATTCGAATCGGCCCCGGCGAGCAGCTGCCCGAGTCGGTAGGGCCAGTAGGGCTCCTGAGGCGCCAGCAGCGCCTGCTCGCGCGCTTCCGCGGTGCGCTTTTCGAACTCCGAGGGTTTGATGGATGCCATCGGGCGTTCGGAATCGGAGTCATGCTTCGGCGGCTTCGGTGACTTTGCCGACTTTGCCGACTTCGCCTGCTTGCTGGCGAGCGATCGAGCGGCGGCCTGGGCGCGCTTCTCGGCCTTCGCCTGCGCGCGTGCCTCGGCGACACCGGGTGCCGCGGGAGCCTTGATGAGCCACTTGATCGGAGGAACGCGCGAGACGCCCGACAGGGTGGCGCAGCCGGACAGCGCCACGGATGCGGACAGCATCAGCAGCAGGAGCGTGACGCGCACCGAGGTGGCGCGCCCGCGGCGAGATCGCACACTCGAATTCGAGGTTCGGATCGTGTGGTTCATCGGTCGCCGCCCTGTCGCTGCGAGTGATCGCGCGCGGCGTCGCTGCCGCCGCCCTTCGACTCGCGCTCCTTCTTCGCCTTTTTCGATCTCTTCGGCGTGTCCTGATCGCCGCGTTCGTCGCGACGATCCGCGTCGATGCGATCGACTTCCGCCGCCGCGACCAGCGGGTACTCGACTTCGGGCCGGAAGAAGAACTTCCCGCCGATCCGATGCCACAGCGACCCCTGAGCCTTGACGACCCACGGGTCTTCGGGCGTCTCGCGCCCCTTACGACGCATCAGGTCCGACCACACTTCTTCGCCACGGTCGTAGAAGGTGGAGGCATGGGTCGCCAGCACCTCTTCGTAAGCCGTGAGCGCGTCTCCCTTGAGATCGGCCGGTCGCTCGCTCTTCTGGAGCGCCTCGCCGAAGCCCACCAGCGTCTCGCCGATACGATAGGTCGAGGCGTTCGCCCACTCGGCGATGCCGTGATCGACACTGCCGCGGTAGTGGACCATCACCTGATCGAGCTGCTTCTGCTTGGCGGCGATCGACCTGGGCAGCGGGAGCTTGAGGGCCAGCGCGTCGCAGGCGGTGCGCGCTTCCTCGCCCCGCAGGTAGGCGACTTGCGCCAGCACGTCTTTGGCCGCGAGCTTCGGGTGCGCCTCGGCCTGCTTGAGATACTCGGCGAGTCGCGAGGTCGGCGCCGCAACGGCGGGTTTCTTCGGCGCCTTCGCACCCTTCGCGAGCTTCGGCGCCGGCAGTGCGACCAGCGTCGAGATCGGACGCGCGGTGCCGAGTGCCGCGAGTTCGCGGCGTGCCATCGACTCGTAGATCTCCATCACGTTTTCGGTGTCGTTCGGATAGCGCTTCACGTACGAGAGCCGCAGCTCCTCGGCACGCGTGTCGGCGCCGCCGCTCGCGAACAGATCCGCGGCCTTGAGCCACGCCTCGCGTGCGGTCGAATCCCTAGGGAAACGCTCGACGAACCGCGCATACGCTTCGGCGCTGCGGGTCGCGTCCTTCCTCTGTTCCCACGCCTTGGCGATCTGCAGGTGCGCGTCGCGAACATACTCGCTGCCCGGAAAGCGCTCGATCAGAGTCTGCAGCGCGCGCACGCCTTCGCCGGTGTTGCCGTCCTCGAGCCATGCGAGCCCGGCGCGGTACTGCGAGAGCGAAGCGTGCGGGAAGTCGGGGAACCGCGCCGCCACCTTCTCGAACAGCTGGGCATGACTGCCGTGCTTCGAGGAGTCGGCCGCAACCGCGGCCTCGGCTTCGCGGTAGTAAGCGACCGGAATCGCGGCGGTGGCGCGACGGACGAGCGAGTCGACCCCGGCGCTCTTCGCACTCGCCAGTGCCTCTTCATAGGCACGTCCGGCGTCGGCGAAGGTGCCGAGACGATAGAGCGCATCGGCGCGCAGGATCGCGGCGCGCGGCGCGCGCGGATCGGCGGCATGCCGGGTGGCGAGCAACTCGAAGTCGTGCGCGGCACGGTCGTACCAGCCGTGCGCGAACGTCAGGTTGGCCGTGCGCCAGCGCAGGTCGGCCGCCTTGGCATGATCCGGGTGTTTTTCGAGCAACGCATCGGAGGCACGCATCATCTCGCGAGCCAGCGAGTCGGAGCCCAGTGCGGCACGCTGGGTGCCGCTGCCACGGGTGCTCTCGTACCACGCGTCGGTGACCGCGACGCGCTGCCACCGCGCGAGCACCGCGATGCTGTCCTGCGATGAGCGTTCGGCCGCTTCGTAGTGATGGAGCGCCAGCGCGTACTGGCCGAGCTTGGTACGAGCCTCGCCCGCCTGCAGATGAATCTCGTCGGCGACCGCATCGTCCGGCCACTTGCTCAGCAGCGTCTCGTAGAGCTCGAGGGCGGTGCGCCAGTCCGACTCGCGGCCCTTCTCTCGCGCCGCCAGATGATGGTCGTGCGCCACCGACAGAATCGAGGAGCGCGCGAAGCCGGCACCGGCCTGTCGCAGCGAATCCGAGCCCTGCGCCTTCGCCCAGTCGCTTCCGGGCGAGAAGCGCGTCGCCCACGCGAGCCGCGCGTCGCGCGCGGCGTCGGCGTGATCAGCGCGCAGATGGGTTTCGACCAGACGCTGCGCACTCAGCAGCGCGTCGGCCTCGAGCGGGTGGCGCTCGAGGAACAACTGGTCGGCTGCCGCTGCGTCGGCGAGCTGTCCGAAACGCCGGTAGTGCTGGCCGAGCGACAGCAGCACGCGCCGAGCGTAGGGCCGATCGCCGATGCGATCGAAGTAACGCGCGTAGGCACCTGCGCCGCCGGCGCCGGCCAGCGAGTGCACCAGGTACTGCTCGGCCTCGCGTTCGATGTCGGCCTTGATCTCGAGCCGCTTGCCCGACGCGTACAAGTCGAGCACGGCACGGAACCCGTCGGCTGCGTCCTCGAACTTGTCGCGGTTGAAGTGCGCCCAGCCCATCTTGTAGAGCGCGATGACCTGGAGGCTCGGATCCGGGCCTTCGGCCGCTTTCTGGAAGAACGGCACGCACTCGGCAAAGCGCTTGTCGTTGAAGCGCAGATCGCCCATCCGCAGGTGCGCTTCCTGGCCGTACGGGGAATCGGGATGATGCTCGATCAGCTCGGCAAAGAATCGCTCGGCGCCCGGGTCGCCCTCGTCGGCGAGGATCATGGCCGCGTTGAATCGCACCGCGTCGAGATGCTCGAACTGCGGATCCTCGGCGAGAATCGCGCGGTAGAGCGCGAGCGCCGGACCGTGCGTCAGCAGCGGGAGCGCGCCGGTCGGCCGTCCCTCGGACTGTGCCTTCAGGAACACCGCCATGCGTGAACGGAACTCCTGACGCGCCTCGAGCAGGAGCAGGTCTGCGAGCCGAAAGCGCATCTCCCCGCGCGCGAACGACTTCGGATGGCGCTCGAGGAAGCTGCGCAGCGAGCCGATCGCCTGCGCGCGCCACGCGACCGCGG
>JABFRW010000052.1 GCA_013140805.1 Candidatus Eisenbacteria bacterium | reverse complement strand
GCGCGCCGGTGCTGGCCGCGCGCGCCGCCATGCGGGCAGGGGCCGGCTACGTGCAGCTCGCCGCGCCCTCGAGCCTCGAGGACGTGCTCGCCTCCCGACTGGTCGAACCCATGACGCTCGCGATGCCCGAGACCCCGCAACGCACGCTGGCACTCGCAGCTCTCGAGCCGCTGCTCGAGGCGGCCGCGGCGGTCGACGCTGTGGTGCTCGGCTGCGGCCTCTCGCGCCACTCCGAGTCGAGCGAGCTGGTGCGTCGCTTCGTTGAGCGATGCGCGACGCCTGTACTGCTGGATGCCGATGGGCTCAATGCCTTCGAAGCTGCGCGCGAGGCGCTGCACGCCGAGTCTGCCGCGGCCTCACCCGCATGCGGCGCGCCCGGGCGGGTTCGCATCCTCACGCCGCATCTGGGCGAGATGCAGCGACTCACCGGCGAGAGTCCGGCGGCACTCGAGTCCGCCCGCATCGACGGCACCGTCGCGTGGGCGAAGCGCTGGGCGGCCGTTCTGGTGTTGAAGGGCGCCCCGACCGTCACGGCTTCAGCGGACGGCGCGGCCACCGTGAATTCGACCGGCGGGCCGGTGCTGGCGAGCGCCGGAACCGGAGACGTGCTGGCGGGCATCACCGTGGCGCTGGTGGCGCAAGGACTCGCGGCCTACGACGCGGCGCGCCTCGGAGTATTCCTGCACGGCACGGCCGGCGATCGGCTGAACACCACGCGCGGGGCGCTCGGGGTGATCGCGAGCGATGTCCTGGAAGCGCTTCCCGACGTGATGCGCGAGCTCGCGCGGACGCGCGAGGGCAGGGCTAGAGGTACTGCGTGATCTTCGAGATCAGTGCCGGCTTGGGGTAGGCGCCCACCAGCTTCTCGACGACCTCGCCACCCTTGAAGATCAGCAGCGTCGGAATCCCGACCACGCCGTAGCGACCGCCGGTTTCGATGTTCTCGTCGACGTTCACCTTTACGACCTTCAGCTTGCCCTGATACTCGATGGCGAGCTGATCGATGGTCGGAGCGATCTGACGACACGGGCCGCACCACGGGGCCCAGAAGTCCACCAAAACAGGTGTCGTCGACTGGATCACTTCCGCCTCGAAGGTCTGATCACTGACATTCATGGCGTTCGACATGGCTGCTACCCCCTGAACCGCTATAAGATGAGGCCGAAATCGCTCGCTTGCGGGGATTCAGATGCACCGCAGCTCCCGACGATTCGAGCCAGGCCGAGCTTGATCACTCGCGAAGATAGGCGGCGCGTTACGGCCGCGTCAATCCTACATCCGAGCCACATTCCTTGATTCCTCTACGCGACGAAAACCCCTCGGGCAGAACTCCGCACCTGACCCGCCTGATCATTCTGATCAATGCGCTGGTGTTCGTGTACGAGCTCAGTCTCGGCCCCGCGCTGCAGGAGTTCGCGCTCGCGTTCGGAATCGTCCCGGCACACGTCTCGAATGCCCTCGCAGGCCGCGGCAACCTCGTCACCGACGCGCTGGTTCCGCTCTTCACATCGATGTTCCTGCACGGCGGCTGGCTCCATCTGATCAGCAACATGTGGTACCTGTGGATCTTCGGAGACAACATCGAGGACCAGTTCGGGCACCTGGGATTCGTGCTGTTCTATCTCGGCGCAGGTCTCGCATCGGGGCTGCTGCACTTCGCGATGCAGACGGGCTCACCGATCCCGACGGTCGGTGCGAGCGGGGCGATTGCCGGAGTGCTCGGCGCCTACGTCGTGTTGTTTCCGCGCGCGCGCGTGATCACGCTGGTTCCGCTGTTCGTCTTCATCCAGCTCATGGCGCTGCCGGCGGTGGTGGTGCTGGGTCTGTGGTTCGTCACCCAGTTCTTCAACGGCGCGCTGTCGTTGCTCTACACCTCGGACTCGGGCGGCGGCGTGGCGTGGTGGGGCCACATCGGCGGCTTTGCGTTCGGGGTGCTGGTGGCACTGGTGGCACGGGGTCGAGTTCGGGCCGCGGCGCGCCGATCCTCCTTCGAACTGCGGCCCTAGCGCGCCGGTGCCCGTCGCGCTAGCATCCGTGCCCCCCTTCCTCGAGGAGTCCACATGCGACGCGACATCGACCGCCTCATGAACGAACAGGGTCTCGCCGGGCTCGTGGTGCTGGCGCTCGACCGCTATTCGCCGGCCATGTACTACATGACGGGCCAGAAGATCCACGTCGGGCTCTACGTGCGCGCGAGCAATGGTCACGCGCATCTCGTCGTCGATCCCATGGAACGCGATCAGGCCGCGGCGAGCGGGATCGATCACTCGACGCTCACGCAGCACGGCTGGGTCCAGCGCGTCGAGCGCGAATCGAAGCCGCTGCGCGCATGGGCAGGCCTGATCGCCGACATGCTCGAGAACCTCGGCATCAAGGGTCGCGTGGCATTTTACGGCGAGGCGACGGTCGGCAACGGCTGGGAGCTGATCGAGGCGCTGCGCGCCAAGCGCCCGGACCTGGTGATCGATGACACGCACCCCGACGTTCTGACGCGCGCGCGTCAGACCAAGGACGATGACGAAGTCGCGAACATCCGCCGCTCTTCCGAAGGCATCGTGGCCGCGTGGGACTCGCTGGTTGCTTACGTGCGCACGCTGCGCCGTGACGGCGAAACCGTCGTCGACGGCATGCGCGCGGTGAAACTCGGCGATCTGCGCGCGCTGCTGCACCGCGAATTCGTGGCGCGCGGGCTCGAGGGTGGCGAGAGCATCGTGGCCCAGGGCCGTGACGCCGGCGTTCCCCACAACCGCGGCAACGACGAAGAACTGTTGCGCCCCGGAGCACCGGTGATCGTCGACATCTTCCCGGGCGAAGCAGGCGGCGGCTACTTCAGCGACTTCACGCGCACGTTCTGCGTTGGTGTGGCGCCCGAACCGGTGAAACGCGCGTGGGACGACGTGCACTCGGCGTTCCGCGAAGCGATGGGAGCAATGCGCGTGGGTGAACCGTGTCGCTCGTTGAACGAAAAAGTGTGCGATGTCTTCGAAGCGCGCGGCCACGCCACGCGCCGCACGGATCCGTCGCTGCAGGAAGGCTACGTGCACAGCCTCGGTCATGGCGTCGGGCTTTCGATCCACGAGGCCCCGCTGCTCGGCGGGCCGCCGAGCAATCTGGACAAGCTGGAGCCGGGCATGGTGGTGACGGTCGAGCCGGGCCTCTACTACCCGTCGCGCGGACTCGGCGTGCGCATCGAGGACACGGTGGTGATGCGTGCGGATGGCGGCTTCGAGAACCTCACCCCCGCCGCCTACGAACTGGAGATCCTGATCCCCGCATGAAGCGCGAACACTTCGAAGTCATCAATCCGCCGCGCGAGGAGCGCGCCATCCTGGTGGGACATTCGACCGGGAGCGCCGAAGACCTGCGCCGCTCGCTCGAGGAACTCGCGCGCCTCGCCGACACCGCGGGTGCGATCGTGATGGGGCAGGCCACGCAGCGACGCGGCTCGGTCCATCCCGCCACCTTCATCGGCAAGGGCAAGGTCGCCGAAGTGAAGGCGCTGTCGGAAGCGCACGACGTGGACGTCGTGATCTTCGACGACGACCTCTCGCCCGCCCAGGTGCGAAACCTCGAGAAGGCGATCGACCGCAAAGTGGTCGATCGCTCCGAGCTGATCCTCGACATCTTCGCGCGCCGCGCGCGCAGCCGCGAATCGCGGCTTCAGGTGGAGCTGGCGCAGCTCGAGTACACGTTCCCGCGCCTGACCGGCATGTGGAAGCACCTCGAGCGTCAGGAGGGCGGCGTCGGCACGCGCGGCCCCGGCGAAACCCAGCTCGAGACCGATCGCCGGCTGGTGCGCGATCGCATCGCACGCCTCAAGCGCGAGCTGGTCGCGGTCGAGCGTGAACGCGAGACCCAGCGACGGCGACGGCGCGGCGAGTTCCGCGCCGCGCTGGTCGGATACACGAACGCCGGCAAGAGCACGTTGTTCAATGCGCTCACGCGCTCTCGGGTGTTCGTCGAGGACCGTCTGTTCGCGACTCTCGATGCCACCACGCGTCAGATGGTGAGCCCCGAGCGCGACGTGGCGCTGCTCACCGACACGGTCGGATTCATCCGCAAACTGCCGCATCATCTGGTGGCGTCGTTTCGCAGCACGCTCGCCGAGACGCTCGAGGCCGACCTGCTGCTGCACGTGGTGGACGCGGCCGATCTCGCGTTTCGCGATCACATCGGCGCGGTCGACGGAGTTCTGGAGGAGTTGCTCGTCACTCCGCAGCCTTCGATGCTGGTGTTCAACAAGATCGACGCGGTGACCGACGAGACCGCGCTCGAGGCGATTCGCGCCGAGTATCCGGGTGCGGTGTTCGTCTCCGCGCTGCGGGGCGAGGGGCTCGACCTGTTGCGCGATCGGGTGTGGCAGCGTTCCCGCGACCGCGCGGCGGCGAAGGGGCAGGCGCGCGCGGCACTCGAGAATTCGCGCTCGCGCGCCTAGTCGAGCCCGCCGCGGTCCACGATCCGCACCAGCTCGTCGAACGTCGTGCGCCGCCCGAGCTTCGCATTGATCTTCCGCGCCTGGCGCCCCGTCACTCCGTGGTCGCGTGCGCGGATCAGCTGATCGAGCGTGAGGTTCGCGTAGCCGGCGGTCGACAGTTCGGCGGCGAAGTTGCCGTCCACCCCGTGATCGCGGGCCCGAATCAGATCCTCGTAGCCGAAGTCCTTGAGCCCCGCGGCACTCAGCTCGGCGGCGAACTCGGCATCCACGCCATGATCGCGCGCCTTGATCAGCTCCTCGATCGAGAGCTTCTCGCGCCCGCTCGCCGTCATGGCGGCGACATACTCGGGTCCCACGCCGTGGTCGCGCGCCTCGATCAGCTCCTCGATCGAGAGCTTGTCGAATCCGAGCCGCTGCATGTCCGCGATGTAGTCGAGCGACACGCCGTGATCGCGCGCCTCGATCAGCGCACCGAGCTCGCCGAGCCGATGACCCAGACGCGCGAGTCCGTCGACGTATTCGCGCGTCACGCCGTGCCATCCGAACTGCACCAGCACGTCGACCGTCGGTCGCGGGTACTGCTGCGCGCTCAGCGCGTCGATGAACGCGAGCCCCACGTCGTGCATCGCGAGCGTCAACTGCTGCCCGCTGGCGGGTCGGCCGATGCCACGCTTCTCGAGTTCGCGCGCGTAGGCGGGATCGGCTTCGAAGGTGAATCGACCCGAACCGCGGCGCTTGGTGAACTTGCCGGTGGCGTGGAAGGTTCCAGCGTCGCGCTTGATGTCGAAGCTCGTCGCGCCATCGCGGCCCTTGAGGAGCTGGCGATCGAGACCCGGCAACCGGTCGAGTGAGACGTCGATGGTGTTCCAGCTGGTGCCGCTGCCGGTGAGTGCGACTCGAAACCCGAGCCGCAGAGTCGACGCATCCGATGTCGGGTCGACCCACCACTCGCCGGACGACGTGCGCGGCAGTCCGTCTCCGCTCGACGAGTTGACGTGGGTTCCGCTGTGCGAGCCCCCGGCCTGCGCCACGGCGAGCGGCGCTGCGAGGAGGGTCGCGACCAGCGCGACGTGGAAGATCCGAACCGACATGTGTTTTCTCCCGCGGTCAGGTGCCCGGACACCGGGCACACGATAGGTCATGGGTCGCGAACATGGGATTGGACACCGGGCCGGGGCCGAAGGTTGAAGTCCGGGTGCGCTACTCTGCGCAGGAATGACGCACCCCGAACAGGTTCTCGCCTTCGATCGGACGCTCGCGGCCCCGCCCGCGCGGCTGTTCGACGTGCTGACCGAGGGCCGCCATCTGCAGGCCTGGTTCTGCGATTGGGCGGTCAGCGAACCGCGGGCCGGCGGCCGCCTGACGCTCGAGTGGACGCGGCCCGGCCGCTCAGGGCTGCCGTTTCAGGCGACCTGGACGGGATTCGAGCCGCCGCTGGCCTGCGCCTACGAGGGCGGGCATGCGGGCTACCCGCCACGCTCGGCAGCGGACTCGAGCGGCTACGCGGGCCGCGTCGAGTTCCGGCTCGATCCGAAGGGTGCAGTCGGCGGGGCCTGCCGGCTGCGCGTCACGCACACCCTGCCGGCGCGGCCCGACTACGAACCGATCGCCGAGCAGTACCGCGCGGCCTGGCCGCGAGCACTCGCACGACTTGCGGACTATCTCGCACCTCGCGTGTGAGCCACGGCCGCGTGTGCGCTATCCTGCGCGACTCTTGACCCTTGGGAGCGCTCACATGACCACCTCGCCCGGCACGACCCTGCGAACTCTTCGTTTCGGCCACAGCCCCGACGCCGACGACGCCTACATGTTCTACGGCTTCCACACCGGCCGCGCCCAGATCGCCGGCTGCCGCGTGGAACACGTGCTGCAGGACATTCAATCACTCAATCGTCGGGCACTCGAACACGGCGACCTCGAGATCACCGCGGTGTCGGCGCACGCCTACGCATTTCTCACCGATCGATTCGCGGTGATGCGCTGCGGCGCCTCGATGGGTCAGGGCTACGGGCCGCTGGTGGTGGCGCGCGAGGCACGCAACATGAAGTCGCTGCACGGCAAGCGTGTCGCGATCCCGGGGCCGCTCACCACCGCGGCGCTGCTGCTCAAGATCGAGTGCCCCGATTGCATTCCGGTCGATGTCATGTTCGATCGCATCCCGGGCGCGGTGCTCGCGGGCGAAGTCGAAGCCGGCGTGATCATTCACGAGAGCCAGCTCACGTATCGCGACGAGGGCCTCGTCAAGGTCCTCGACTTCGGCGAGCTGTGGGAGGAACGGGACGGCCTGCCGGTTCCGCTCGGACTCGACGTGATCCGGCGCGACCTGGGCCCCGAACTCATGCGAGCCGCCAGCGACGGCTTTCGCGCCAGCATCCAGGACGCGCTCGACCACGAGGACGAAGCGATCCGCTATGCGCTTCAGTTCGGACGCGGACTGGACGTGACACAGGGCAAGAAGTTCGTGCACATGTACGTCAACGACCTGACGCTCGACATGGGCGATCTGGGCCGCAAGGCGCTCGCGAAGTTGTACGAGAGTGCCGTACGGATCGGTGCGATCCCGACGGTTCCGACGATCGACATCGTCTAGTTCGCGACCTCTCGACACGATTCGGCACGCCCCCTACTCTGCCGCCATGACGGCGACCTGGAAGTCGTGGCCGGCCCGCCTGCTCGCCGTTCTGCTGAGTGCGATGGGCGGACTCGCGTGGTGGCTTCACGCGCGCGCCTGGGACCTCGGCGGCCACACGCCGCTGCTCAATGGCGATGCGGCGCAGGTCGCGATTGCCGCGCGCGAGCTGGCGCTTCACGGCCGCCTCGCGACTCTCTTCGCGCTGCCGATCGAGCTGGCGAGCCACCCCGCGCCACCGTGGCCGCTCGCGATTGTGCAGCCGGGACTGGTGCTGGTCGAGGCGCTTCTGTTCACGGTCGCGCGCATGTTCGGAGCCGGCACCTCGCCTGAGTCACTCGCGCCGCTCACGCTGGCAAGCCCGGTTGCATGCTTCATCTTGCTCGGGCTCGTGGTGTTCATCGGCACCTTGCGAATCTCGGACTCACCCGGAGAGCCGTACCGCGAACCGGGCTCGAACGCGGTCGCCCGGGGTGCCTCCGGTGCAGTTTCGACATCGAGGGTTCCGCGACTGCTGCTCGCCTCTGTCGCTGCGTTGCTGGTGTGGCTCGACCCTGAGGCACAACACCTCGCGGTGAACGGGCTGCCCGAATTGCCTTTCACACTGGGCTGGACCGCGTTGTTGTTCGCGATCGCGCTCGGGCATGCAGCGCGCTGGCCGCTGGCGTTCGGCGTGGTGCTGGGAGTCACCGGCCTGTTCCGGCCCGGCATCGCGTGGCTCGGCCCGCTCGCGATCCTCGCGGCCGCGTGGAGCGCTGCGCCTGGGACTCGTCGACGCGTGCTGGCGCTCGCGGTGCTCGGCGGCGTGATTCCGCTCGCACCCTGGTGGACCTACAAGTGGCGTGCCTTCGGATCGCCGGCGTGGGATTCGAACCGCGGGGCGGACGCCATTCCGTTGCTCGCGGCGAAGCTCTCGAGACAGCTGCCCGAGTTGTTGCTCCTGTCACTCACGGGATTGCGCGGCTTGTGGTTCGGCTCTCTGGTGCTGTGGCTGGTGATCGCACGCCCGGCGCGTGCGCTCGTCGCGGCCGTGCTCGCAGCCCTCGGCGCCGCGACGCTCGGAGTCGTCGCCGCCGCGGTTACGCTTCCGTGGCCGCGCGAGATGTTCCCGAGCCGGCTGCCGCTCGAAGCTGCGGGGTGGCTCTCGCTCGTCGGACTGCTGAGCCGGGCACCCGATGCGATGTTGGGCGCACGCGCTCGCAACCTGCTGATCGCGAGCGTTGCCGTGCTGGCGCTCGGCTGGGGCGTCCGGCAGAGCAGCGAGGGCAATCGCGCCGCGCAACGCGCACTCGATGCGCGCGTGGTGCCGTCGACCGAGTCGCTGCGATCGATCGCGGACCTGCTCGTGCAGCGCGCGCCGGCCGGCGCGACGGTGATGTCGAACCTCGGTCCCCTGCTCGCGTGGCCGCTCGAGCGCCCGGTCCTTCAGCTGGCGCTCACGCCCGATGAGGTTTCGCCGCTTCGACGATTGCACGAGTTCCGCTTCGTGCTGCTCGCGCTTCGCGATTCGGATCGCGCGTGGCCCGCATGGGTCGAGATCGCCGAGCGCCCGGGAGCGGCACGCACCCACGCGACGCTCGGGGCCATTCAGGAGCGCCGCTTTCGCACCGCCGACGGCTTCACCGTGATCTGGCTCGAGCTGGGGCCGCTGGCGCCGGCACTCGCCGCACGGGAGCTTCGCTCGCACGCAGCACGATCGCTACGGCGGGTCGGGCATCACCTCGACCCGGACGCGCGTCACGCCCTCTCGCAGGAAGCCGAGTTCGCGGGCCGCGCGCCGCGACACGTCGATCACGCGTCCGCGGCGAAACGGTCCGCGATCGTTGATGCGCAGGAACACGCTCGCGCCATTCGCAAGGTTCGTGACCTTGACGCGGGTGCCGAACGGCAGCGTGCGATGCGCCGCGGTCAGCTCGGCCTGATCGAAGCGCTCCCCGTTCGCGGTGCGGCGACCCTGGAAGTGTCGCGCGTAGTACGAAGCCTCGCCGACCTCGGCAGCACCCGGCAGCGGCTCGATCGGAGGACGCGAACCGGCGCAGCCGTGAAGGACGAGGGCCAGGGCAACGATCGCGCCGAATCTTGAATGCCGGGAGTTCGCTCCGATCGAACGCGACACGCGCATCTACCTGACGATCACGAAGCGACGGGCGTAGCGGACGCCGTCGACCGTCACGCGTGCCCAGTAGAGCCCCGGCGCTGCCGGCTCACGACCTTCGACGCGTCCGCTCCAGTCCAGCGTGTGGCGCCCGGGTGCGAGTGTCCGTCCGAGGCTCCGAAAGGCGACACGGCCCTGGGCGTCGAATACTTCGAACGTCACGCTCGCCGCCCGCGGCAGGTCCAGCGAGAATGCAACGCTCGAGGCACTCGGATTCGGGCGCGACTCGCCGAGACCGAATGCGATCGGTGGCGGCTCGACGGCGACCGCACCGCCCTGGATCACGGTGCGTTGAACCGTCACTCCGTTGTTCGCCTCGTTGGTCTCGGGCACGGTGCCGAGCGTGTCCGCCCGGAATCGCAGCGTGAGTGGACCCGCCACGAACGTGCCGGCCGGGAACACGCGCTGAACGCGAACCGAGTCGAGTCGTGCCACCAGCGTGTCGCCCTCGGCGAGCATCTGCGCGCCGCGGTTGAGTCGCCAGCGCGACCGTTGCGCCGGCATGCGGCCACGATTGTGGATCCAGAAGTTCACGAACGTCTGCGTCCCGGTGGTGGGTGGATCCGGCGAGATCAAGCCGGCCTTTGCCTGGAGGTCGATTTCAGGATAGAGCGCGATGCCGGCGGTGTCAGCGAGCCCGCCCGAGTCCATCGCCAGCAGCTTGACCTCGAGCCACACACCCGTGCCGTCGTCGTGGTTCTCGGGCGTGAAGCCGGTCGAAGCGCCCGACAACACCACGGTGCTCGGATGAACGTGGTTGTTGTGATGCAGGTCGACCGACCAGTCGTACTGAAGGGACGCCGAGCTCTGCTGCGCATCGGTGGCGGTTCCGGTCAGCGCAATCGGAATCCCCTCCACATAGAACTGGCCGGAGGGCGGTGAGGTGACGGTGGCGTTCGGTGCGGTGTTCGGATTGAGCACGATGGTGCCTCCGCCGAAGTCATCGAGTCGCGACGTCAGCGCACCCGCAAACGTCAGCCCCAGGTAGCCTCCGTTGGCGGCGAACGGCCACTCACCGCTCGTGGTCTCGCCCAGCAAAGCGCCATTCTTCATCACCTGAATCATGCCGTTCGAGAACGCGCGGGCACCCAGCACGTCGCCGACCGCCATCGTGGTCGGAAACGCTGCCCATTGCGTCCAGCTCGTCGAGGGCAGATAGGTCGACACACGCACCGCCGCGAGCACCGCGTCGTAGCGCACCTCGATGTGGCCGGTGCTGTACGAGAGCCCCTGAACCTTGAGCATCAGGTCCTGTTCGTCGGCGCCCGGCGTGACGGCCAGGAAGCGGACGTAGGCCTCCTGGTTGGGCCCGAAGCTCTGCCCGCTCCACACCGTGCTCGGAGTGCAGCACGTCTGCGTGAGCTGGTTGCCATTGATCGCGAGCCCGTTCGCATTGTCGACCCACGCGCCGCCGAGCGGGCCGTTCGCGCGGTTGAAGTTGTCGAGCACCGCGGTGGTCGGAAAAACCGACGAGCCCAGCACCACGATGGTCACAGTATCGCGACCGATGTCGCCGTGATTGTCGCGCGCGGTGAGGGTCGCCTGATAGCTGCCCGCCACCGTGTACGAGTGCGAGGGCGCTGGACCACTCGCGCCGGTACCGTCGCCGAACAGCCAGTTGAGCGTGAGTGGATCACCATTCGGATCGAACGTGCCCGCGCTCGAGAAGTTCACCAGGCAGGGCGCCACCCCGACGCGCGGCGTGCCGGCTGCGAATGCCAACGGAGCACCGTTCGATCCCGCTCCGGTGTATCGAACGCGCAGCACCTTGTTGTTCGCGAGTGTCACGAGCACGATCTCGCCGCTCGCGGGATCCTGCGCCATGTCGACCGGGCCATCCGCGGAAGTGGCCCACGGCGCGGTGCTCACGAGCGCGTGACTGGCGTCCATCACGGCGGTGTCGATCCAATTGCGCCCGTAGTCGCTAAAGAAGAACCGGCCGGCGAAGCCGGTCGGGTAGCGACTCCCGGTGTAGAAAAGACACGCCGTCGCCGCATTGCCGATCAGACCCGCCGGCGTGCTGAGCAGCGAGTCGCCGTGATGCCACGCGATCAGCGGGTTCGCTCGCGGCGAGGGATTCGCGGGAGTGCCGATGGTCGCGCAGCCGTGGTGCGACGGCACGGCACCCTGATACGCATTCTGCGGGTTGAACCCTTCGTAACAAGGCCAACCGAAGTTGAGTCCTCCGGTCACCGCGACGTTGGTTTCCTCCCACGTGAACCAGCCCGCGTCGTCGATGAACGCCACGCCCGGCTGACCCACGCCAGGATTCGAGCTGCCGGTGCCGGGTCGCATCGCGAAGCGGAACGGGTTCCGAAGTCCGTAGGCCCACACGCGAGACTGGGCAGAGCTCGGACTGCCGGCTTGATAGAACGGATTGCTCGGCAGTCCCCGACCGGTCGCCGGATCGAGCCGCAGCAGCTTTCCAGCGAGGCTCTGCAGGTACTGCGCGCGAAACGCTCCGATGTCTTCGAGCGGATCGGTCCTGCCGGCGCCGAACGCACCGGGGTCCAGTCCGCCCGCATCGGCGCCGCTGAACTGACCCCCATCGCCGACCGACACGAGCAGGGTTCCGTCGCTTCCAAAGCGCAGACAACCGATGGTGTGCGAAGACGCCGCCGAGACCGCTCCGTTCGTCCAGGTGGAGCCGAACAGAACCGCACGCGACGAGTAGGCGATCACGGTCGAGTCCGCGAAGCCGATCTGGAATCGCGACAGCCGGCTGAACGCATCATCGTTGGTCTCGACGTTGTTCGAATCGGGGTCCACCGTGTAGAGCAGATACACCGAGTGGTTCGAGACGTAGTTCGGGTCGACGGCGATTCCGAGCAGGCCGCGATCGCCTTCGTTCAGTACCTCGAGTTCGAGATTGAGCAGCGGCTGCGCGCTCTTGATTCCGTTCATCACCGAGTACACGCGACCGCGCTTCTCGATCACCAGCAGCCGGCCGCCGGGCAGGTAGGCCAGTCCGGTCGGCGTGCTCCAGCTCGCTCCGGGGGCCACGTCCTCGGCAACGAACAACGGATCGCTGAAGGCGATCGCGCGTGCGGGTCGGGGTGCGATCCCAATTGCAGTGACGATCAGAGCAGCCGCGAACAAGCGGCCGGCGCGTCTCGAGAGCATGCCGACCCTCCGATGCATCCGGCTACTTCACGATCACGAAGCGCCGCGCATATCGAGCTCCGTCGACCGTCACGCGGGCCCAGTAGAGCCCGGCGGGCGCGGCTTCGCGGCCATTGAGCCGGCCGTCCCAGCGCAACTCGTGCCGCCCCGGCGAGTAGGCGCGCGTGGCGCGTCGCAGCGCGACGCGACCCTGCGCGTCGAACACTTCGAACTCGACGCGCGACACGCGCGGCAGCGCGAGCGACAGCGCGACCGTCGACGGGCTGGGATTGGGGCGCACCTCACCGAGGCTGAATGCCAGAGGCGCTGCTTCGACGTCCACCGCGCCGCCTTCCGTCACCACGCGTTCGATCGTCACCCCATTGTTGGATTCGTCGGTCTCGGGAATCACGCCGAGCGTGTCGGCGACGAATCGCAGCGTGAGCGGGCCGGCGGCGAAGCTGCCGGCCGGGTAGATGCGCTGCACACGCACCGAATCGAGCGGCGGCACCAGCGTGTCGCCTTCCGCCAGTACTTCGTTGCCGCGATTCAGCCGCCAGCGCGAGAGCTGCGCCGGCATGTGTCCACGGTTGTGGATCCAGAAGTTCACGAACGTCTGGGTGCCGGTCACCGGCGGATCGGGCGAGATCAGTGCGGGCGCTGCCACCAGGTCGATCTCCGGGAAGATCGCGATGCTGGTCGTGTCGGAGAGCCCTTCCGCATCGGTCACACTCAGCTTGAGCTGCAGCCACACCCCGGTGCCGTCGTCGTGATTCTCGGGCGTGAATCCGGTGGTCGGTCCCGACAGGACCACGGTGTTCGGGTGCACGTGATTGTTGTGGTGCAGATTGACCGACCACTCGTAAGGCAGCGAGCCCGGCTCCTGTTGACCGTCGGTGGCGATGCCGTTGAGCGTCAGCGGTTCACCTTCGACGTAGAACTCGCCGGGCAGCGGCGAGACGATCGAGACGGCCGGCGGCGTGTTGGTGCTGAACACCACGTTTCCGCCGCCGAAGTCGTCGAGACGCGCGGCCTGCGCTCCGGCGATCGTCAATCCCAGATAGCCACCGTTGGCGGCAAACGGCCAGTTGCCGGTGCTGGTCTGGCCGAGCACCGCGCCGTTTTTGATCACCTGGATCACACCATTCGCGAATGCGCGCGCCCCCATCACGTCACCGACCGCCATGGTGGTGGGGAACGAGGCGCGTTGCGTCCACCCGCCCGGCAGCACGTAGGTTGCCACGCGAACCGCGTGAAGCGCTGCGTCGTAGCGCACTTCGATGTGCCCGGTGGTGTACGAGAGCCCCTGCACCTTGAGCATCAGGTCCTGTTCGGGCGCGCTGGTGCTGATCGCCTGGAATCGAATGAACGCTTCCTGGTTGGGGCCGAAGCTCTGACTGCTCCACACCGTGCTCGGTGAACAGCAGCTCGGCCACAGCATGTTGTTGTTGATGGTGAGCCCGCTCGTGATTCCGACCCACGGGCTTCCGATCGGTCCGTTCGCGCGATTGAAGTTGTCGAGCACCGGGGTGGTCGGGAACGCCGAAGAAGCGAGCACCACCACGTTCACGGTATCGCGGCCGATGCTGCCGTCATCGTCGGCGGCATTGAGCACCGCCAGGAAGCTTCCCGACTTGGTGTAGGTGTGCTGAGGCGCCGGACCGCTCGCCCCCTCGCCGTCACCGAACAGCCACGTCATCGTGACCGGGTCGCCGTTCGGATCGAAGGTGCCGGCGCTCGAGAAGCTCACGGTCAGCGGCATGATGCCCACCAGCGGCGTGCCCTTCGCGACCGTGACCGGCTCGCCGTTCGGCACGGTGCCGGCGTAGCGAATCCGCAGCACCTGGTTGTTCGTGATGCTGACGACGATCAGTTCGCCGTTCACGGGGTCCTGCGCGAGGTCGACCGGGCCGCCGACCGAGGTCGCCCACGGCGAAGTGCTCACCAGTACCTGGTTGCCGTCGAGCACCGCGGTGTTGATCCAGTCGGCGCCGTAGTCGCTGAAGAAGAACCGCCCGGCGTAGATGATCGGGTAGCGCCCGCCGGTGTAGAACACGCACGCGGTCGCGGCGTTTCCGACCAGGCCCGGAGGCGTGCTGAGACTCGCCGTGAGGTGATGCCAGGTCATGATGGGGCTCGTCGCCGGCGATGGATTCGTGACCGTTCCGATGGTCGCGCAATCGTGATGTGGCGGTGTGGCGGCCTGATAGCCGTCCTGCGGATTCAAACCTTCGTAGCACGGCCAGCCGAAGTTGACCCCCCCGGTGGTCGCGACGTTGGTTTCCTCCCACGCCGTCCAGCCGACGTCGCCGATGAACGCGCTGCCGGGCTGACCGGCGCTCGGGTCGGTGCTGCCGGTGGCGGGGTGCAGCGCGAATCGGAACGGATTGCGCAGGCCGTAGCACCACACACGCGATTGCGCCGAGCCGGGGTTCGCCGACTCGTAGAACGGATTGCTCGGCAGTCCGAGGCCGGTTGCGGGATCGATCCGCAACAGCTTGCCCGCGAGACTCTGCAGGTACTGCGCGCGAAACGCGCCGATGTCCTCGAGCGGATCGGTCCTGCCGGCGCCGAACGCCCCGGGGTCGACGCCACCGGCATCGGTGACGTTGAACTGTCCGCCGTCGCCGATCGAGACCAGCAGCGTGCCGTCGGTACCGAAGCGCAGGCAGCCGACAGTGTGCGAAGACGACGCGGAGATCGCGCCGCTCGTCCAGGTGTGCCCGAACAGCACCGCGCGACTCGCGTAGGGCATCGAGGTCGAGTCCGCGAAGCTGACCTGGAATCTCGACAGGCGGCTGAATGCGTCGTCGTTGGTCTCAATGTCGTTCGAGTCGGGATCCACGGTGTAGAGCAGGTACACGAAGTGGTTCGTGACGTAGTTGGGATCGACCGCGATTCCGAGCAGTCCACGGTCGCCCTCGTTCAACACCTCGGACTCGAGATTGAGCAGCGGCTGAGCGCTCTTGATGCCGTTCATCACGGAATACACGCGGCCGCGCTTCTCGATCACCAGCAGCCGACCGCCGGGCAGGTACGCCAGTCCGGTCGGCGTGGTCCACGTCACTGCCGGGGCGATATCCTCGGCGATGAACAGGGAGTCGGTGAAGGTGATGGCGTCAGCGGGTCGCGGAGCCAGCGCGACGGCGACGAGCAGCAAGCAGGCGACGACGAAGGCGAGGCCGGGTAGCCGGGGGAGCATACCGGTAGGTCTCCGATGCGTAAGCGGGAAGTCATCGCACGACCGCAATCCGTCGAGCGTACGTGCGGCCCTCGACGGCAATCAACGCGAGGTAGAGACCTGCCGGAGCTCGCGAACCGTCCGCCAACCGTGACGGCCACTCGAGATTCCAGTGCCCGGCCGCGAATTCCCGCGCGCCTTGCGTCCACACCTCGCGACCCTGAACGTCGAGGACCCGAAATGCTACCGCACCACGTCGGGGCAGATCGAGACCGAATCGCACCATGGCGCCGGCGGGGTTGGGAAATCCCTGTGAAAGCGCGAAACGCTGTGGCGCCTGCCCCACTCCGACCGGCGATCCGGCCATTTCGACCTGCCGAATCGAGGCGTTGTCGGATTCGTCGGTCTCGACCACGTTGGCCAGGGTGTCACCGGTCGCCCGGGCAGTGAAGCTGCCGCCACCCAACGGGTTGATGAGCGTGGCCGAGATCAGCACGCTGTCGCCGGGCGCGATCAAAGTGTCGCCTTCGGCCAGCAGTGTGTTGCCGAGTACCAGACGCCAGCGCGAGATCGGCGCCGGCATGCGGCCCAGGTTGCGGAGCTTGAAGCTCCAGGTCGCCCACTGACCCTCGGTCGGCGGATCCGGCGTGACCGCGAGTTCACTCGCGCGCAGGTTGATCTCGGGGAACAGATCGACGCGTGCGGTATCGCGCAGCCCTTCGGCGTCCTGCACGTAGAGGCGCACCTCGTACCACACGCCGGTGCCGTCTTCGTGATCTTCGGCGACCATCGCGGCGTTGCGATTGGAGCTCGTGAAGGTGTTCGGATGCACGTGCGTGTTGTGATGCAGGTAGACATCCCAGAAGTATTGCAGCGCCTCGGCCGGCTGTTGCGCATCGACACCGCTGCCGCTCATGTGGATCGAATCCTGCGCGGCGAAGAACGCGCTGTCGATCGGCGCGTCGATGACCGCGAGCGGCGCGGTGTTCGCTCCACCTGCGAAGTTGCCGCCGCCGAAGTCGTCGAGGCGCGTGAGCAGCGCGCCGGTAAGCGCCAGTCCGATGCGGCCGCCGCTCGCGGCATAGGGCCACGAGCCCACGCTTACGGTGCCGATCAGCGCGCCGTTGTGGAACACCTGCACGGTGCCGTTACCGAACGCGCGGGCGCCGAGCGTGTCGCCGACCACGAACTCGATCGGAATCGCCGCCCCTCGCACCACCTCGCCGATGCCGGGCTGGAAAGTCGCGACCTGCACGTGCGGGAAGCGCGCGTCGTAGACCACGCGGATGTGCGACGAATCGGAGCGCGCCCCCTGCAGCTTGAGAAGCAGCGCCTGCTCGGGCGAGTTCGAGGTCGTGGCGTCGAAGCGCACGTACGCTTCCTGCTCGGTGCCGAAGACCTGCGGGTCCCACACCGGTTCGGTGGGCGTGACGCCGCTCTGCACCAGGTCGTTGCCGTTCACCGCGGCCGCCGCAGCGCCATGGACCGGGTCACTCCACGAAGCCCCGAGTGGCCCGTTGGCGCGGTTGAAGTCATCGAGCGTGCCGGTGGCCGGGAACGGCTGAGACGGATTCACCACGATCGTCACGGTGTGGGTGCCTTCGTTCAACCGATCGTCGTCGACCAGCAGTTGCACCTGATAGGTCCCCGCGTACTGGAAAGAGTGCGTCGGGTTCGCGAGGAATGAGCCGGAGCCGTCGTCGAACGTCCACGTGGTGCGCAGCGAATCGCCGTCGGGATCACTGCTGGCGGCACTCGAGAACTGCACGGTCAGCGGTGCGGTGCCCAGCAGCAGGTCGGCGCCCGCCACCGCGTTGGGCGCCTGGTTGCCGCCCAGCGGGCGGAAGTAGTGGATGCGGCGCACTTCGCCGGTGGTGATCGAGACGTAGTAGAGATCGCCGTCGTAGGGGCCGGTCGCCATGTCGACCGGGCCGTCGGTTTCGGCCGCGAACGAGGTCCACGCCGTCACGTCATCGTTCGCGTCGACGGTGGCGACCCGCATGAAGCCGTAGCCGTAGTCGCCGACGATCAGGCGCCCGCGAAAGGCGAGCGGCCACGACACGCCGGTGTAGAACGTGCCGCCGATCGCTGAATTGCCTTTCACTCCCGACGGCGAACTGAGCGATGCGTTGGCGTGATGCCAGTCGGTGAACGGCGCGGTGAAGGGTGAGGGATTGGTGGCGCTGCCCACGCTGCCGCAGCCGTTGTGCGCCGGAGAGGCCGACTGATAGGGCGAATTGTTGTGGGTGCCCTCGAAGCACGGCCAGCCCAGGTTGGTGCCGCCGGTCTTGATCACACTCACCTCTTCCCAGGTCTCCCAGCCCACGTCGCCGACGTACACGCTACCGGGGTCACCGTCGGCGGGATTGCTGCTGCCGCTGCCGGGACGCACGCAGATGCGAAACGGATTGCGCACTCCGTAGGCCCACACCTTGGAGCGGTTCGAGCTCGGGTTGCCGTCGTAGAACGGATTGCTCGGCATGCCGTGCCCGGTCGCGGGATCGATTCGCAACACCTTGCCCGGCAGCACCGTGATGTCCTGTGCGCGAAACGCGCCGATGTCTTCGTAGGGATTCGCCTTGCCGGGGCCGAACATCGCCGGGTCGAGCCCACCCGGGTCCATCACGGTGAACTGCGCGCCGTCGCCCATCGAGATCAGCAGCGTCTTGTCGGTGCCCCACCGCAACGATCCGATCGAGTGCGTGATCGATCCGATCGTCGGGCCCTCGTTCCACACGCGACCCATCAGCACGGTGCGGGTGTCGTAGTCGACGACATTCGGATCGGTGGCGCTGACCTGGTAGCGCGTCAGACGCCCGAACGCGTCCTCGTTGTCGTCGACGCCGTTGGTGTCGGGGTCCACCGTGTAGAGCAGGTAGACGTAGCGGTTGATCGCGAAGTCGGGATCCACCGCGACGTCGAGCAATCCCTTGTCGCCGTTGTTCAGCACCTCGTTCTCGCGCTGCCACAGCGGAGTCGTGAGCCGGGTGCCATCTTTGATCACGTAGACGCGGCCGCGCTTCTCGGACACCAGCAGCCGGCCGTCGGGCATGAACGCGATGCCGGTCGGAGTGTCGAACGTGGTTCCGGGCGCCGCGTTGAAGTACCAGAACGGGTACGGCAGCGTGATCGACGCGCCGACCTGCGAGGCGGTCGCCGACACGGCGATCGCCGCGAGCAGCACCGCGAAACCGGCCTGGATCCTCAGGCGACGGAACAACGGGAATACCTCCCTGAACTCTCGATGTGGTGTGCGCGGCGCTCGGACGGCGGGGTGCAAGGGTCGAACATGGTAGGACGCAGATGCGCGAGTCCCCAAGCGCGCACTCGAGATTCTTCGCGCACGCCCTCGAATCCCCGTTCGGCCTGGCTGGAATGCACGATTCCTACCCTGGGACTTGCAAGGTGCAAGCCACTCAATGGGTTGGGGCCTCCGAGGCGGCAGCGTCGCGAGCCATCGCGAGTTAGCCCGGCGGCCTGGTTTGTGTGGCGTTGAGGCGGCGCCGGATCAGGCGAAAAGCGTCACCCACACCGACACCACTGCAATGCCCGCCAGGTCGAGGAGCGCTCCGTTCGCGATCATCTCGCGGACCCGCAGCCGCCCGGTCGAGTAGACCAGGGCATTCGGCGGCGTCGAAACCGGCAGCATGAATCCGAACGAACATGCGACCGTTGCCGCCAGCGCCGGCTTGACCGGATCCACTCCCGCCACCTGCGCGAGCGCGATCGCGACCGGCACCACCAGGGAAGCACTCGCGGTGTTGCTGGTGATCTCGCTCACCAGCACTCCGAGCAGCGTCGAGACCAGCACCACACCGAAGGTGCCAGCGAGCGGTGTCCCCTCGAGGCGCAGCAGATTCGCGAGACCGCCGCCGATCCAATGAGCGAGACCGGTGTCGAACATCATGACACCGAGCGACAGACCACCACCGAACAGCAGCAGCGTGCTCCATTCGAGGCGGCGAAACACCGACACATCCAGAATGCGCTCGCCGTTGCGCCATCCGCGCCGCCCGCCCGCGCCGGGTCCGCCGCTCGGCAACAGGAACAGCAGGAGACCGCCGAACAGAGGGACGACCGTCTCGGGCAGGCGCTTGCGCAGCAGCTCGAGAAACGGCGCGTTCGCCAGCGCCGGCATGCTCTGAAGCAGGCCGGGACCGATCCACAGGAGCACGACCACGCCGAAGACCGGCACGAGGAGCCGCTCGGCCAGCGACCACGGGCGGGCGATGCTCGGCGCGGGGATCGCTGTGTCGCGCGTGAGCTCGACCGGCGCCACCGAGCCGGCGCGCCACCGGAGCCACGCGGCGCTGCCGATCGTGAACAGGATCGCGAGCGGCGCGAACACCAGCATCCAACGCCCGAACGAGGGTCGCACTCCGGTCGCCGCTTCGAGCAATCCGAGTCCGATCAGGTTCGGTGCGGTGCCGACCGGCGTCGCGAACCCGCCGAGCGACGGCGCATACGCAGCCATGAGCAGCGCGCCGACCAGCAGCCCGCGATGATGCGTGCGCTCGGCGGTGAGTGCCAGCGGCAGGATCATGGCGGTGGTGGCGGTGTTGTTCACGAACGCCGAGATCGCACAGCCGAGCAGCGCCAGTGCCCAGATCAGATGCTTCGGATTGCCGCGCACCCAGTGTGCGTTCATCACCGTGGCCGCGAGTCGCGCGTTGAGCCCGTGACGCGCCGCCGACTCGGTGAGCAGGAAGGTGCCGAGGAACATGTAGACGATCGGATCGCCGAAGCCCGAGAACGCGCCACGAACCGTGGTGACGCCCATCATCGTGGCGAGAATCGGGATCAGCAACGCCGGCACCACGATCGGCACCGCTTCGGTGAACCACAGCCCGATCGCGAGCGTGAGGATCGTGAGGGTGTCGTGCGCCGCGGGGCCGAGGTGGGGAATCCGCAGCTGCGCCACGATGAATGCGGCGAGCACCGAGAGCAGGATCGGAACCGGCTTGAAGTGGCGCGTCGGACCGAGCGGCTCCTCGGGGTCGATCGGCGGCGTTCGATCCGGTGATGTCTGCGCGCGCGGGACCACTCGCTAGCGCGGCATGATCAGCGGCGGCCCGGGCGCGACGGGCTCTTCGCCCTCGAGTTGCACCGGGTACTCGGCCGGCATTTCGCGCAGGGCCTCGACGAACAGCGGCACGTCGGCCGACAGGTTCGCGAGCGCCTCGGGGCCCTCGCCGACTCGCAGGATCTCGTAGAGCGTGGTGCGCTGCGCCGGGGCGAAGCCCGATTCGCGGATCAGTGCTTCGATCTCGGCCAGCGTGGTCTTGTTCGACCAGCCGGTCGCCAGGTGCACGTTCTCTTCGAACAGCGTGCCGCCGAAGTCGTCGGCGCCGAAGTGCAGCGCGATCTGGCCGGTCTTCTTGCCCTCGCTGAACCACGACGCCTGAATGTGATCGAAGTTGTCCAGGTAGAGCCGCGCTGCGGCCAGCACCCGCAGGTAGGCGCCGGCACCGGCCACGTGCTTGACCTTCGATTCCATCGGCGTGTTGCCGCGCTTGTAAGACCACGGCACGAACGCCGTGAAGCCGCGGGTCTCGTCCTGGAGCGCACGCACGTAGTCGAGGTGTTCGATGATCTCGGCGTGGGTCTCGACGTGGCCGTACATCATGGTGGCGGTCGAGCGCATGCCGACCGCGTGCGCGGTGCGATGGACCTCGAGCCACGCCTCGGGCCCGCCCTTCTTGACCGACACGCGTTTGCGCACGCGGTCGGCGAGGATTTCAGCTCCGCCGCCGGGCAGCGTGCGCTGACCCGCCTCGTAGAGCGCCTCGAGCACTCCGCGCATGGTGAGCCCCGACACCTCGATCATCTGGTGGATCTCGGGAGCCGAGAAGAAGTGCGGCGTGATCTCTGGGTAACGCGCCCGCGCCTCGCGCACGATGGTCGGGTAGAACTCCCACGGGATCTCGGGGTTGAGGCCGCCCTGAAGAAGCACGGTGGTGGCGCCGACCTTGCGCGCCTGCGCCATCATCTTCATCACGCCCTCGACGTCGTGCGTGTAGGCGTCGGCGGCGTTGGCGCCCGGCTTGCGGTAGAACGCGCAGAAGTGGCAGTCGACCGTGCACAGGTTGGTGTAGTTCGGATTGGTATCGATCACGTACGTGACGACGCGCGGATCGGTCTTGCGAGCCCGCATTTCGTTCGCGAGTGCACCCATCTCGAGCAGCGGCGCTTCGGCGAGCAGATAGACGCCTTCGGCGGTAATCAGCCGTTCACCCGCAAGCAGCTTGGATTCGATGCGTGACCACACGGCGAGTCTCTCCTGCCCCTGGCGCGGCGCACGACGGACGGCGGACGGACGGCGGACGAAACGATTGCGGCCCGCGCCGTGAGACGCGGGC
Organism: Candidatus Eisenbacteria bacterium; assembly: GCA_013140805.1. Classification (NCBI taxonomy): domain Bacteria; phylum Candidatus Eiseniibacteriota; species Candidatus Eiseniibacteriota bacterium. The sequence goes on along the minus strand of JABFRW010000052.1, from coordinate 45,113 downwards.
CGCAACGATACACGCAGAGTCTGCGGCGGTGAAGCTCGCCGGATACCCCGACTACCAGATCACCGCGGCCTTCTCGGGCGGATGGACCATGGCGTCACCGGCTTTGCAACCGAACGCTTTCGCGAACTCCGGCATGTTGGCGATCGGCCCGTTCACGCGCCAGTTGGCCGGCGAGTGCGGATCCGTGTTGACCATGAGCTTCAGCCGCTCGGGCCGCATCTTGCGCCGCCACGACTGCGCGAAGCCGAGGAAGAAACGCTGCTCGGGCGTGAAGCCGTCGAGATTCGCGAGACGCGGCTTGCCCTCGAGGCTCGCCTGATAGGCGTAGTAGGCCATCGTGAGCCCGCCGAGATCCGCAATGTTTTCGCCCAGCGTCAGCTTGCCGTTCACCTTGAGCGTGTCGACCGCGACATAGCCCGAGTACTGCTGGTCGATGCGGCCCGCCAGCTCCTCGAACGCCTTGCGGTCGCCCTCGGTCCACCAGTTCTTCAGATTTCCCTCGGCGTCGTACTTGCTGCCCTCGTCGTCGAAGCCGTGCGTCAGCTCGTGCCCGATCACCATGCCGATCGCGCCATAGTTCGCCGCGTCATCGGCGTTCAGATCGAACATCGGCGGCTGCAGGATTCCGGCCGGAAACACGATCTCGTTGTTCGGCGGGTTGTAGTAGGCGTTCACGGTCGGCGGCGACAGGAACCACTCATTGCGATCCACCGCCTTGCCGATCTTCGCCAGATCGCGCGCTCGCTCGAAACGATTGGACTCGACCAGGTTCAGAATCGCCGGCTGCCCGGCCTGGATCTTGATCGCCGAGTAATCGCGCCACCGGTCCGGGTATCCGATCTTGCGCGTGAAGGTCGAGAGCTTGACCAGCGCCTGCTTCTTGGTCGCGTCGCTCATCCAGGCCAGCGACTCGATGCGCTTCTGGTAGGCACGCTGAAGATTGTCGACCAGCTCGAGCATTCGCGCCTTGGCGGCCGGCGTGAAGTTCTTCTCGACCCACGCACGCCCGAGCGCTTCACCGAGAGCACCGTCCACTGCGTCGGCCGCGCGCTTCCAGCGCGGCAGCGGAGCGCGCGCGCCGGTCAGCCGCGCGTTGAACGTGAAGTTCTCGTCGAAGAACTCCTGGCTCAGCCAGCCCGCGCTGTTGTCGATCGCGTGATAGCGAAGATAGGCTCGCCACGATTCGAGCGGGGTCGAGGCGACCTGCCGGCTGACTTCCTTCATGAAGTCGGGCTGCGCCACGTTGACGAACGAATCCGGCGACGCCAGCGTTGCGACGCCGAGCGAAGCGAAGTAGTCGGCCCACGCGATCGCCGGTACCTGCTTCTGCAGTTCGCGAACCGTGATCTTGTTGTAGTTCTTGTCGGGGTCGCGAAGCTCGACATTCGGCCGCGACGCCTTCGCGAGCGCCATCTCGAACGCCATCACCCGCTCGGCGTCTCTGACCGCCGCGTCCGCGGCCATGCCGGCGAGCTGAAATGTCTTCGCCACGTGCGCGACGTAGGCCTTGCGCAGCGAGACGCTCGCCGTGTCCGTCTTCATGTAGTAGTCGCGTTCCGGCAGCCCGAGCCCGCCCTGGTAGAACGTGCCGAGCATCCACTGGCTCTGCTTGGCATCCGCCTGAGCGCCGAAGTAGAACGGCACCAGGAGTCCGAGCTTGTGCATGTCCGCGAGCTCCGACAGCAGCACCTTGCGGCTCTGGATCGCGTTGATGCGATCGAGGTACGGCTGGATCGGAGTCACGCCGTCACGCTCGGCGCGCGCGGAATCCATCAGCGTCGCATAGAGCGCACCGACCTTGACCAGCGTCTCGTTGCTCTCGCCCGAGATGTTCTGCGCGGCCGAGATCAGCACCGAGTGCAACATGTCCTGGTTGCGGTCGAACATCTCGCGGCCCACGCCGATCGAGCTGTACATGGCGGGAATGCTCACGGTGTCGGTCCACGCACCGTTTGCGTACTGATAGAAGTCGCGACACGGCTGGCAGGTCTTGTCGATCTGGCCGAGCTGAATGCCGCTCGACTGGGCCAGCGCGGTGTTCGCGAGCGCGCAGAGCGCGAGCGCGGCCAGCGCGGTGATTCGAAGTCTCATGTGCTCCTCGGGGTTCGAGTCTCTGGGGTGGGAAGAGGCTTGCAGGCTACGAAAGCCGCGCAGGCCACGCTGGTTCGCGTAGACAGACGCGGCCCCGCACCCGACGGGCGCGGAGCCGCGCAGATCGATCGCGGGCCGTCGCTGGCCCGCCTGGACGCGAGGCGCTACCGCCCGTCGCCATCCAGCAGATTGCCGAGCCCACCGAGCAGCGAGCCCTCTTCGCGACGCCGGCCGCCGGCTTGAGGAGCGGCCGCGTAGATGCGGCTGGCGAGCCGGCTGAATGGCAGCGACTGGAGCCAGATCTTGCCCGGGCCTCGCAGCGTGGCGAAGAACAATCCCTCACCACCGAACAGTGCCGTCTTCAGGCCGCCAACCAGCTGGATGTCGTACGTCACCGACGGCACCAGCGCGACCAGGCAGCCGGTATCGACGCGCAGCGTCTCGCCGGGGCCCAGCACTCGCTCCTCGAGCATGCCGCCCGCGTGCACGAACACCCACCCGTCGCCGGTCAGCCGCTGCATGATGAAGCCTTCGCCACCGAACAGGCCGGCGCCGAATCGCTTGTTGAACGCGATTCCGAGCGACACGCCCTTGGCGGCGCACAGGAACGAATCCTTCTGACAGAGCAGCTCGCCGCCCATCTCCGACAGGTGAATCGGCATGATGCGGCCCGCGTAAGGCGCGGCGAACGCGACCTTGCGCTTCTGCTTGCCTTCGTTGTGGAAGACGGTCGTGAACAGCCCCTCGCCGGTCAGCAGTCGTTTGCCGGCGCCCAGGAGTGCTCCCATGAAACCCTTGTTCTGCTGGGAGCCGTCGCCAAAGATCGTGTCCATCTGAATGTCGTCTTCGACGTACATCATCATGCCGGCCTCGGCGACCGCCGCCTCGCCCGGATCCAGCTCGATCTTCACGAACTGCAGATCCTCACCGACGATCTGGTATTCGATCTCATGCATCTGGGCCACTTCAGTCCTCCTTGGGAAAGCGGGCCGCCCATTCGACGAGTCGTTCCAGGAGCCCGCGCAGCTTATTACGCGTCTCCTCGTCCGTCAGGTTGCCGTCGGCGTCGGCTTTCTTGTCGGCAAGCGGAACGATCATCTCGGGTTGCGGCATGTTGCGCGCCTGGAGCACGTCGAGCACCCACCGCAAGTGCGTCTGGCTCCTCACGGTACCGAAGTAGCCAGGCGAAGCGCCGACGATCGCCACGGGTTTGCCCTTGAGCGGCTTCTGGGTGCCCCGCGACAGCCAGTCGAGGGTGTTCTTCAGCACTCCGGGCACCGAATAGTTGTACTCGGGGGTCACGATCAGAACCGCGTCGGCCGCCGCGAGCTTCGCCTTGAGCGCGGCGACTCCCGGCGGCTGGGTGGCCCCGTCGAGGTCACCGTTGTAGAGCGGGATGTCGTCGATGTAGGCGGCTTCGACCACGGTGCCGGGCGGCGCCAGTTCGACCGCCGCGCGCGCAACACCGCGATTGAGCGATGCGCGGCGCAGACTGCCGGCCAGCGCGACGATGCGAAGAGGCGTGCTCATGGAGTTCCTTTCGTGCGGGGCGGCCGCGAGCACTCAGTCGACTTCGCGCAGGCCGTGCTGATGCAGCAGCGCTTCGAATCGATCCAGACCCGCCAGGTCCTCGGGGCCGAGGCGATAGTGGAAGCGACGCAGATACGCTTCGGTCTCCTCGGCGCTCCAGCCCGGCTCGATCTGCTGGCGCGCGATCTCGGGCAGGTTCGCAAGGCCGGCGGCCAGCGACGACTCGAGGAACTCCGTCAACTCGCGTTTCACTTCGGGATCGAGTGCTCGGCGGATCACCCACACCGCGTAGACGAACGAGAGATTCGTCCACTCGAGCCAGTCGGCGCCCAGATCGAGCGTGTGCGTGAAGCCCTCAGGGCGCTGATCGCGCATGCGCATCGCGCGATCGCCGATCATGAGCAGTGCGGCCGCCTGCCGCGGCTCGAGGCCGCGCACGTAGCGGATGCCGGTCAGCCCGCGCCGCACGTCGAGCAGCAGGCGCAGTAGCCGGATCGAGGTCGAGGTCTCGGGCGTCACCGAGATGAGCGCGTCACCGAGTGCGGCCGCCGGACGCCGCGAGTAGAGCAGCACCGACAGCACCGGCCCGCGCGCCGCGACGCCGAATGGGCCCACGATCTCGAAGCGATCCTTCAAGCGCAGGTAATCGCCCGATGCCATCAGGCCCAGGTCCACGCCACCCGCTTCGGCCTCCCGCCCCAGATCGCGCGGAACCAGATTGCGCACCGCGAAGGGCGCGTCGTTCCACAGCGCATAGAACGGTGCGGCGTTCGCGTACGGAATGCGCGCCGCGACCGTGCCGGTGAGCAGCTTGTGGGAGCGGTTCATGCGGGCCGGAGGATAGCCAAGTGGGGGGCGTGGCACCATCGGGTGCTAGCCTGCTGAGTGGAACCCACCTGCTCGAGGAGGAACGCATGTCCGTTCGACTGATCGCACTCTCGCTCGCCTGCGCGGCCGCAGGAATTCTCACGCCGCCCCTTTCGCTGAGTGCCGCGGAGGGCTCCGGTTCCAGCGAGGTCCGTCCGCTCGATTCGGATCGGGTCGGATCTCACCTGCGATCGAGCGAGGGCTGGCAGGGCATTGGGATCCTAGCGGGCTCCGCCTATCGCGGAGTCTTTCGATATGAGCGGGACTCGCGACCAAATCTCGTTGGTCTCACCGGCCGGCACCTCGTCGGTTTCCAGAGCGATGATGCCCCATCGGTGTCCGTCGAGTTCGATCGCAGCGCGATCGACCCGACTCGGGTGACCTGGCAACGACTTCGCGCCCCCGAATCGAACGGCCCGCCCAAATTCGGCGAGTACGTTCAAGTCGACGAGTTGCCCGAAGCAATTTCACGAGTCCCGCGATTCTTCCGCAGAAAGCGAGAACCGCCGGCGTCGAGGGCACCCTATTGGTCCAGGCGCTCGTGTTTCGAGATGGCTCCGTTGCGGAGACGCGCGTCGTCAGGTCGATCCCGATGCTCGACGATGCCGCAGTCGATTGCGTTCGACAGTGGCGATTCACGCCCGGGATGACGAACGGCGAACCGGTGGCGGTGTGGGTGACGATTCCGATCAAATTCTCGCTGCGGTAATCCCAACTTCACACCCCCAGCAGCAACTGCCCCGGCTCGGGTGCTGGCTCCAGCCGCAGGGTGCGCCGGTCTGCGATGTCGTGCAGCAGCTTGAGCTCTCGCACCTTCTCGACGATCGGTGCGGTGAGCCGCCTGGGTAGATACGAGCGACTCGCGAACAGTTTCTCGTAGTACGCCAGCTGCTCCGGCCACTCGCGCCGGAGCGCGTCGAGAAAGTGCTCGCGTGGTGCGTCTTTCAGGTACACGACGCCGGCCCACAGCGAGACCGCGCCCACTTCGCGCGCGGCGCGCACGACGGCCGCGAGTTGCTCCGGCGCGTCCGATAGGCCCGGAAGAATCGGCGCCATTCCGATGCCGGCGCGAATGCCCGCGTCGACCAGTCGCCGCACGGCTTCGAGCCTCGCACGCGGCGGTGGTGCGCCGGGTTCCAGCGTGCGGCACACCGCCTCGTCGAGCGTAGGAATCGAGATGCTGACGCCCACCTTCACGCGCTTCGCCGCCTCGGTGAGCACGTCGAGATCTCGCACGATCAGCGGTCCGCGCGTGATGATCCCGAATGGAGTCCGTGCACGCGACAGCTCGATCAGGCACGCACGGGTGAGCCGATACTGTCCCTCGATCGGTTGGTAGGGATCGGTCGCGGCTCCGATCGCCACCTGCTCGCGTTTCCATGAGGGTCGCGCGAGTTCAGTTCGGAGCACCTGCGCGATGTTGGTCTTGACGCGAATCGAGAGCCCGTAGGTCTCGCCGCTCGGTCGCTCGGCGCGGCGCTCGAACTGCCGCACATAGCAGAACGCGCATCGATGCGCGCAGCCCATGTAGGGATTGAGCGACCACTCGAATCCCATGCCGACGACTCGATTGAGCGCACTGCGGCACGGCTCTTCTCGATACTCGATCTGCATGCTTCTGCCCTCCTGGCCCGGCACCGGCCGCCATTATCGCGGCTCCGTCGCGCCTGCACAAGTGAGCAGTGCTATTCGAACGAGAGCGAGGCGACCACGGTTCGAGGCGCGGCCGGGATCCACCGCTCCTCGCCGAACGCCCCGAGGAATCCGGTATCCGCGTAGCGGCGATCGAGCAGATTCAGGACCCGCAGCGAGACGCGGGTCCGCGACACGCGAGCACTGCCGCCGAGATCCAGGGCGGTGTACTCGCCGAGCGGGTAGACGTTCTCCTTGTCGAGGAACTGCCTGGCGACCCAGCGCGCCCCGGCATCGAGTGCGAAGCGATCCTCGCAGCGCCACGCCAGGCGTCCACTCGCGTGCCCCTTCGGCACCGCGTTGATCTGGTTGCCGTCGAGCGAGCCGTCGCGAATCGTGGTCGGCGAAACCGTGCCGTCGAGTTCGGCCATCAGACCCATCGGCAATGGACACCGCACCCGCGCGAGCGCTCCCTGATGGAGGCTCTTGCCGATGTTCCCGTACTGAAACGTCGAAACGTCGAAGTCGATCTCGTCCTTCACACTCACGTGATAGAGCGTGAGCGCGGCACTCGCACCACTCTCGTCGTCCCAGCGCGCGCCGACTTCGAAGCTGGTGGCGCGCTGCGGCTCGAGCGAGCCGTTCGAAATCAGGATGTAGCCGGGCGGAAACAGCGCCGGGAACGCGTGCGGATCGAACAACTGATTGAGCGTCGGCGCATGGAAGGCGCCGCTCACGCTGGCGTAGGCATGTGCGCGGTCACCGAGCGCATGAGTCACGGCGAGAAATGGACTCGTCGCCGACAGCGTGCGCGCGGGAACTTCAGGCGGCACCGGCGAGCTCGTGGCGTCGGGCTCGAACTCGACCGAGAGCCAGTCGCCGCGCAGCCCGGCACGCGCAACCAGCGCGGGCGTCGCGTCCCACCGCAGCGCAGAAAACAGCGAGTGCGAGAGCCGCGTTCCGGTGCCCGCGGTCCGATTCGGGAAGAAACCGAAGAACTCTCGGTTGTCCCACTCGGTCTCCAGTTCGCCCCGGTCCACCTGATAGCCGAGGTCGAGACGCAGCGCATGCTGCATCGGCGCGAACACACGGCTCCACGACAGTTCGCCACCGATCGAGGTGCCATCGCTGCGATGACGCGAGGGGTCGAAGAAGATCGTGCGAATCTGTTCGGTGAGTTCGCGGCGCGCGAACGGCGCCAGCTTGAGCTCGCCACCCATCACATTCGAGTGCGTGAGCGTGAGCGCGACCGCGCTGCGCTCCTGGTTCGTGAAGTCGATCGGAGTCTCGGCCTCGGCGGGATCCGCGTAGAACGCTTCGGGTGTGAGGGAGCCGGGCTCCTCGCGCTCGGCATCGAGCCACCGCACGTCGAGCGTGAGCCCGATCGGACCACCGAGCGGGCGCCGCAGCGACACACTTCCGCCCCGCATCTGCTCGGCGCTGCGGTCGCGCCAGCCCTCGACGTCGCGCCCGCGGCCACTCACGAGTCCGCTCCACTCGCCGCGACCGCCGCGCAGGCCCAGTTCGCCGCCGCGATTTTCGAAGTCACCGAGCCGCAGCCGCGCGAATGGTTCGAGCCCCTGCAGCGGCGCGCGCCGCACGATGTTCACGATCCCGCCCTCTGCACCATCGCCGTAGAGCCATGCGCCCGGCCCCTCGATCACCTCGACGCGTTCGATATCCGCGGGCGGCACCCAGTCCCAGTCGACGAATCCGTTCTCCAGGTCGCGCACGTCGTTGCCATCCACCAGCACCTTGAGGTACGAGACCTCGCCGTTCGCCGTGAAGCCACGCGGATCGACGGTCAGCGGCTCGCCGCCCGGACCGGTGCGATAGGCGTAGAGCCCAGGCAGGTTCGCGAGCAGCGTCGAGACGCGCGCGTCGGCGCGTGCGACCAGCTCGCCGCGCTTGAGCACGAACGTGGCAGCCGGCAACCGCCGCGCGTCCTCGGTGCTGCGCAGCGCGCTCACGATCTCCTCGGGCAGCCGCACGACCTGCGTGTCCGGCACCACGTCGGAGTGTCCGGGGTGCGCGAACGTCGCCACCGAGCCACACGCGAGTGCGCACGCGATCGCGGCCGTCGTCATGCAGCGCGGCGCGCTCACGCGCCACCCTTTTCGGTCGGGAGCCCGGCCGCGACCCAGCCGCGCCAGCCGCCGTCGAGCGAGATCACGTTGGTGTAGCCCATCTTCTGAAGGTTGTCGGCCACCAGAGCACTTCGGAAGCCGCCGCCGCAGTAGAGCACCACCGGGGCGTCCTTCTCGGGCACCGCCTGTTCGATCTCGCGCTCGATCACGCCCTTGCTCAGGTGCATGGCACCGGTCGCATGCGCGCTCGCCCACTCGTTGTCTTCGCGAGTGTCGACCAGCACGAACGCCTCGCCGGCCGCGACGCGACGGCGGTAGTCCTCGATCGACATCTGCTTCACGCGCGACTTGGCGTCGTTGACGAGCGCGAGAAACCCCGGAGAGTGCTTCATCGCGGCGCCTCGATGGTTGCGACACCGCCGGCCGAGGGCTCCGTCCGCCGCACCGTCACCCCCGTGAAGCTCGACAGAGCATCTTCGACTTCGCGCCGCGGATACTCGCGAATCACCCGGTACAGCGCGTCTCTCTGCACCGGGATCTTTCCGGCTTCGCGGATCATCTGCACCATGCCGGCCTCGGCCATGCCGATCGGGCTGCGGGCCAGGGCGGCGTGCGCGATCTTCTCCTGGCCGATCGTGCCGTCGAGATCGCTAGCGCCAAAGTGAATGCCGGCCGCCGCCGTGTCCTGTCCGAGCATGATCCAGTAGCTCTTCACGTGCTTCACGTTGTCGAATACCAGCCGCGAGATCGCGATGGTCTTGAGGTCTTCGATCGCCGACACCTGCCGGCGCACCAGGCCCGTGGTGCCGGGCTGAAACGCGAGCGGGATGAAGGCGAAGAAGCCGGGTGCTCGATCCTCGAGATCGCGCAACATGATCAGGTGCTGAACGCGCTCGGCGCGCGTCTCGATGTGGCCGTAGAGCAGCGTCGAGTTGCTGGGGATCCCGAGCCGATGTGCGGTCTCGTGAATCTCCAGCCAGCGCTGTGCACCGATCTTCTGATGGAAGATCTCGCGCCGCACCCGCTCGCTGAACACTTCGGCGCCACCGCCCGGCAGTGCATCGAGCCCCACCTGCTTCAACTCGGTCAGCACCCACTCGACCGACTGTTTGGTGAGTCGGCAGAAGAAGTCGATCTCGACCGCCGTGTAGGCCTTGACGCTCAGGCTCGGCTTCTTCTCCTTCACCCACCGGATCACGTTCAGGTAGTCGTCGAAGCGCCACTTGTTGTGGAGCCCGCCCACGATGTGGATCTCGGTGATCTCGGAGTCCACGTGCCCGAGAATCTGTTCCTTCGTCATCGTGTAGGCGGTCGGATCGTCGGGCTTCTTCGCGTAGTCGCAGAACTTGCAGGCCAGCACGCAGACGTTGGTCGGATTGAGCTGACGATTGACCGTGAAGTACACGCGGTCCCCATGCCGATCTCGCGCCACTGCATCGGCCAGCCGCCCCAGTTCCATCACCGGGGCGTCATACAGGCGCAGGCCGTCCTCCTGGCTCAGGCGTTCGCCGGCCAGCAGCCGGACGCGAGCGGCTTCGACCACGGGATCGCGTAACCGCAGCGCGGCGACGAGTTCGTTCACGGGGGCTCCTTGCTGAGCGCTGGAAAGGATGCTCAAAACGGGCCGCAGTATAGCCCCGACCCGCGGAAACGGTCATCTCCGAGTCCCGAGGCAGGGGCAAATTCGATACGGAAATCGGTCGATTTCTCGACTATCATCGTCGGCGGCAGCTTGACCCACCCTTCCTCCGCTTCCCCCGATCGGAGATCGCCCATGTCGCGCCACATCTTTCGGGCCGCCATCCTTGTCGCGCTGATTCTGGGCGCATCGATCGCGTTCGCTTTCTCGACCGGGCCGCCAGCCGCGCGCACCGGAGCATTCGCGGTCGCCAACAAGGCCGCCGAGTCGAATTGCACGCTGTGCCACAACGGCAATCCGCTCAACTTGCCGGTCGGGCAGCTCGAGATCCTCGACCTGCCGGAGACCTACGACGCCGGGATCACCTACCCGCTGCGCCTGCGACTCACGCACACGTGGCCGCAGCTGCCGCCTCCCGAACAGGGTTTTGTTCGGTGGGGATTCGAGATCCAGGCGGTGTCTTCGCAGACCGGCGACAGCCTCGGAAGCTGGGCCCCCGTCAACGGCGCGCAGCCGGACTCGTTCCAGATCACCAAGACTGCCGCCAGCAGCGTCTACCGCAATCGCCGTTACCTCGAACACACCTGCGATCCATTCCGCGATTTCGAAATGATGTGCGGCTCGATTCGTGAGGGCAATCCCGGCCCCAGCATCGAATGGAATCTGCTGTGGACCGCGCCGGCCGCGACCGAGGGCACCGTCTATTTCTTCGCAGCCGGCAATTCGGCGAACGGCGACGGCAGTTCGTTCGGCAGCGACGACTACATCTTCACGACCTCGGACAGCATGGCAGCCGGTGGTGCGGTGGGCGTCGGACCTTCGCCGCTCGATCTGAGCTACGCGCTCGAGAAGCCGTTCCCGAATCCCATGAAGGTGTGCACGAACATCGACTTCACGATCCCGGTCGGCGGCTTCGTCGATCTGGCGGTCTTTGATGCGGCCGGACGTCGCGTGAAGACGCTGATGCACGAGTCCCGCCCGCCCGGTACGCACGCGAGCACCTGGAGCGGTCGGACCGAAGCCGGCGACTACGCGCGCAACGGGATCTACTTCCTCAAGCTCAAGGCACCGGGTCGCGAAGTCGCGCTGACGCAGAAGATCATCATGGCGCGCTGAGCGCGTCGACCGCCGAACGTGCAACGAGGCCCGGCAACTGCGCCGGGCCTCGTTTCGCTTCCCGCCCGGTCCGGAGCTGGAGAGCGAGCTGCTTCGCGACTCGCGGGTCGCGCCCGGGATCAGAGCCCCAGGTAGTAGGTGACCTTCGCCAGGTAGATGTTGTCGCCGTCGCGATCGAACAGGCGCTGCGCGTCGCGCCCGAACTCGAACTCGCCGTTCTCGACGTAGTCCGAGCGATCCTGCGTCCACACCAGGTAGAGCGTCGAACCCGGCATGTACTCGTAACGGAACACGGCACTGCCGCGCAGCGACTTGTAGTTGAAGTCCTGTGGAGCGCTCGGAACCGTCGCCACGAACTCGCGCGTGTTCGGCTGAGCCAGCGCCTTGTAGTTCGTGTACGTCCCGGCCGACAGATAGGGCTGTACGTAGGTCTGCAGGCTGATCGTCGGCGTGAACGCCCACGACAGCCGGAAGTTGGTCGAGATCGTGGTCTGATCGAGATTCGCGAATACGTAGCGATTGCCGAACGTCGAGGTCGCGAGCGGATCTTCGATCGTCTCGACGTACATCGACTTCTCGATCGAACGATTGAACCCGGGGCCGAAGCTCAGCAGCACGTTCGAAACCGGCTTCCACTCCATGTACGGACTGATCGACCAGTCCTGGCTGCCGTCTGCCTTCACGTACAGGTTGCCGTTCAGCGAGTAGAAGCGCGTGCGCGTTCCGTCGCTGTCGAGGTAGAAACCGCTCTCGAATCCGCCCGGAAGCTTCATACGCGGGCCACCACGCGTCCCGCGCACGCTGGTGGCGGGCGGGTTGTAGGTGTCCCACCACTCGAGGCTCACGCGGTTGCGGAACTCGAGGCTGCCGCTGTGGAAGATGCCGCCGTTGGTGAAGTTTCCGTCGAGATCGGTGGCTCCGAACAGCGCCCCGTTCAGCTGCAGGTACTGGCGGTACTTGCCGGGCGTGCTGAAGCGCCGGCTCACCGAGACGTGTCCGTTGGTCACGTCGGAACGGGTCTGGAATCCCATGTCGTTCATCTCGAAGCCCGGCGAGATCACGCCGAACGCCGAGTTCGTCGTCCACTGCCCGCGCTCCTTGTTGAGCCACACGCGCGCACCGGCACCGCTTAGCGAAGTGGCATCAGGGTCGAGCGAGACGTGGCCCGCGTCGGGACGCTGGTAGTAGCGGCGCGAACTCTGCTGAAGCGCCAGCATGCGGTGTTCGGTTCCGCGCACATGGGTACCGGCGGCCCATCCCGACAGCACCCAGAGCCGGTTCGGTCCGAATGAGGTCCAGCCGTCGAGTGCTCCGACCGCGCTGGTCTGGTTGAGTTCGTTGCTCAGGTCGTCGCGGTCGAACGAGCGCTGCACCAGCGACACCATGCTGCCGAGTCCCTGCTTGCGGTCCTTGAATTCACGCAGCCCGCGCATCACCCCGTAGTAAGCGAATGGCTCGACCTCGGCCTTGGAATCGATGCCATTCACCCACATCTTCGCGCGCTCCCGAGCGGTGATCGCGTGCAGGGTGCCAAAGTTGGTGCTGGGCGTGATCTTCCCCGTCAGCTTGGCGGCACCCAGAATGGTCGTGCCGATCGGCACGTCGGCGTAGACCACGTCGTTGTCGGGGTCCGGCGTGCCGGGGAGCGAGCCCTGCGGTGAGCGGCCGATGCGGCGGCTGTAGAAGAACGTCGGCTCCGGCCAGTTGAAGTTCCAGTAGTCGCTCGCGCCCTCGTTGCCGAATCGGAAGTTCGACGAGCCTTCGACGAAGAACGGGCGCTTCTCCTGGAAAAAGGTCTCCACGTCGCTCAAGTTGAGGCTCGCCGGATCGACCTCGACCTGCCCGAAATCGGGATTGACGGTGCCGTTGAGCGTCATGCGGCTGCCGATCGAGGTCCGCAGGTCGAACCCGATGTCCCCATTGATGCGGGAACCGTCGTGGAACGGATCGCCGCTCACGCGATTCACGAACTCGCCCTTGCTGGTCGCGTAAGGCAGCAGCTCGACCGTGCGCGAAGCGTGCAGCCCGTCGAGGCCCACCAGCTCCGGCCAGCGCGAAACGAAGCCGCTCTCGTCGCGCGGCTGATAGGCGACGAACGCCTCTTCGTTGCGGCGCAGGATCACGCGCCGGAAGTTGATGCCCCACACCTGCGGGGTGGCGTTCTGAAAGCGCAGCTGCGAGAACGGAATGCGGTACTCGGCGGTCCAGCCTTTCGAATCACGATGGGCCTGCGCGTTCCACACCCCGTCCCACGAGGTGTCCTCCCAGCCGTCGTTCGAGAGCGTTCCATCGAACAGCGTGCCGGCAGAATTGATGAGGAAGTAATAACCGCTCCGCTTGTCGTGGTACGGGTCCAGGTAGACCGAGAAGCGATCGGACGGCACCGACACGTCGCGCCGCGACAGCCGCGCGATCATCGAGTCGGGGGCGCTGTCCCACAGTCGGGCGCCCACATAGAGCGCGTCATCGTCGTAGTAGACGCGCACTTCGGATTTCTGGGAGGACGGCTCGCCCTGGTCCGGTCCGGCCTGGTAGAAGGCCGTGATCGGCGTGCCGCTCGACCACACGGCTTCGTCGAGTCGGCCGTCGATGGTGATCGGCGCGGCGAGTCGCTGGGCTTGAATTGGCGGGTGCGGCGGCGCAGCGGCGGCGAGTGCCATCGCCGGAGCAGCCAGCGCGAGGAGACCGATGATCATCAGGGAGCGCGGCGACATGTCGGATCTCTCGAGGGGGTGAGCAAGTTCGGGTGGCCGAGCGGTATGACGGCCCACGCCCCTGAAACGTTGACATCCGACCCGACCCGCGCCACGCGTCCCCGACGATCGCCCGTTCGCACGCGACGGACGCGGTGGCAAGGTGGCGAGGGGTCGGGTCGTGTCGCATACTCGCGGCCACATTCGAGTCGCGAACCGTCAACGGAGGTCGAACATGCGCTGGCAGAACGAACGTCGCAGCGACAACGTCGAGGATCGCCGAGGTCGGGGAGCGGCTGGCGGACTGGCGCTGGGTGGCGGCGGCCTCGTGATCGTGCTGCTGATCGCGCTCTTCACGGGCGTTGACCCGGGGCAGCTGCTCAACCAGCTCGGTCTCGACAGCACGAATCCGGCGCCGACGGCGACGCAGGGCGCAGCACCGCCCGCGAACGACGAAATGAGCCAGTTCGTGGCGGTGGTGCTGGCCCAGACCGAAGACGTGTGGAAGTCGGAGTTCCAGCGCTTCGGGCGCCAGTACGAAGATCCTCAGCTGACCCTGTTCACGGATCGCGTCGAGTCGGCCTGCGGTCTGGCGAACGCGGCCGTCGGCCCGTTCTATTGCCCCGAGGACCGGCACGTCTACATCGACCTGTCGTTCTACGAACTGCTGCGCCAGCGCCTCGGCGCCCCGGGCGACTTCGCCCAGGCCTACGTCATCGCGCACGAAGTCGGACATCACGTGCAGAACCTGCTCGGCGTCACCGACAAGGTGCACGCCATGAAGAGTCGGCTCAGCGCGTCCGAGTACAACCGGCTCTCGGTGCGGCTCGAACTGCAGGCCGACTTCTACGCCGGCGTGTGGGCGCATCACACCCAGCGCGACAAGGGTGTTCTGGAACCCGGCGACGTCGAAGAAGCGATGGCGGCGGCCGAAGCGATCGGCGACGACCGCCTGCAGAAGCAGTCGCAGGGCTACGTGGTTCCCGACGCGTTCACACACGGCACTTCCGAGCAGCGCCAGCGCTGGTTCATGCGCGGCTACGAGACCGGCGACATGCGAGAGGGCGACACCTTCTCGGCCGAGGTGTTGTAGGCGGACTCAGCGCACCGCCTCGATCGCGGCGGCCAGCTCCGCTGCGACTCGAGCGTTGTTCACAAGGAGCGCCAGGTTCGATTGCACGCTCGCGCCGCCGGTCAGTTCGCGCATGCGGTCGAGCAGGAATGGCGTCACGTCGCGACCACTCGACTGCCGCTGTCGCGCGTCGGACAGCGCCTGATTCAATGCGGTCTCGTAGAGTGCCGCGTCCATCTCGTCAGCCTCCGGGATCGGATTCGCGACCACCACGCCGCTGGTGGCACCCAGCTCCCAGTGCGCGCGGATCGCGCGCGCGAGCGGCGCCAGTTCGTCGTAGCGCCGATCCACGGGCAAGCCGCTCGACCGCCGCCAGAAGGCCGGGAACTCCGCGGTGCCGAAGCCCAGAATCGGCACGCCGAGGGTTTCCAGGGCCTCGACCGTGCGCGGCAGGTCCAGCACCGCCTTGGCGCCCGCGCACACCACCGCGACCGGGTGATGCGCCAGTGCGGTGAGGTCCGCCGAAACGTCGCCGGTCTCGGATTCGCCTCGATGCACCCCGCCGATTCCGCCGGTTGCGAACACCTGAATGCCGCAGCGCGCAGCGATGAACATGGTCGCGGCCACCGTCGTCGAGCCGGGACCGCCTTCGGCGAGCTGAGCGCCGAGGTTGCTCAGGTTGAGCTTGGCGACCTCCGGTGCGTGCGCCAGCTCGCTGAGTTCGTCGCGCGACAGGCCGACCCGCACGCAGCCTTTGAGCACGCCGATGGTCGCGGGCACCGCGCCGTGGCGGATGATCTCGGCCTCGAGTGCCCCGGCCAGCTCGAAACCCTGCGGCTCGGGAAGCCCGTGCGTCACCACCGTGGTTTCGAGTGCGACGACCGGGCGGTGGTCGCGCAACGCGGCTTCGACGAACGGAGCGATGCGAATCAGTCGGGTCATGCGGCTCTCCTTATCACAGCTCGGCATTCGGTTCACGGTGGTCGCGCGCCGGGTGGGGCACGAGCACTGGTTCGGGAACGCGCGCGAGGCGTCGCTCGGCCTCCTCGGGCGTGGCCCGCAGCAGGCCGCGAGCTCCGAAGTCTTCGAGCGCGAAGCTCGCCGAGACGAGCCCGCGCGCGACCGATGCTGCGCGGCTTCGCGCCCGCACGCGGCCGGCGAGGTAACCCGCGGTAAAGGCATCGCCCGCGCCGGTCGAGTCGACGACGTGGCGGGCCCACGCACGCCAATCGCAGCGCTCGGCCGCCGACGCCCCGCGCGGAGCGAAAAGCACGCCGCCGCGTTCGCCCATCCGAAACAACAAATCGAGCGATCGGAACGCTCGAAGTTCCTCGATCAACGCGTCGGGTCGCTCGAGCACGCCGGGGATGCGGACCTCATCGAGTCCGAGCGAAAGCACCTGGAGCGTTGCCGCGAGCGCACGCCACTCATCGAATCGATCGGGCGTGATCGCCTCGTGCGGATCGAGGCTCAACGCAGGACGGGCGTCAGTTGCCGCCAGCCGCGAGAGGATCTCGACCTGGGCATTGAACGGCATGGGCGCGATGTGGATGCATGCGGCCGACCGAAACGGACTCGGAATCTCGGAGACTTCCGGCGAGGCGGCGAGGTGTGTGGCTGCGCCGGGTCGATGCTCGACGCCTCGACCGGCCGGCCCGTAGCGAAGCCAGGCGCGCAGGCCCGGGCCCTCGATCGAGTGCAGGCCCGACAGGTCGACGCCTCGCGACTCGAGCTCTGCGAGCGTCGCGGCCGGATAGTCGTTGCCGACACGGCTCACCACTCCGACCCGCACGCGCCAGAGGGCGGCCGCGAGTGCTGCGTAGAGCACCGCTCCGCCGGGTTCGGCTTCGAGCGTGCGCCCGTCTTCGAATACCAGGTCGTCGATCAGCAGATTGCCAACGATGACGAGTTCGGGCGATCCGGGCGGCACGCGAAGCGGGAACCCTGGCTCCGCAGACCGTGTCGTGACTTCGAAGCTCACCGCAGCTCGGCGAAGGCGGCCGCGAGCCGTGCGATGCGATCGGGATCGCACGGTGCGTCCCAGCGGCCGTCTCGCTTCGCCCACGAACCCACGATCAGCGCATGCGCCGCTCGATAGCGCGACACGTTGTCCGCCGTGACCCCGGAGCCGACCAGCACCGGCAGATCCACGGCGCGGACCACCGACTCGACTTCGGTCGCATCGGTCTCACGCCCGGTCGCTGCGCCGGTCACGATCACGCCGTCCGCGAGTGCGAACTCGGCGGCGCGCGCGGTCTCGACCAGGTCCACGTCGATCGTCACTGCGTGGGAGGAGTGCTTCTTCTTGATGTCCGCGAACACCCTCACGCCCCCGGCGCCGATCGCATTGCGGTAGCGCAGCAGGGCTCCCGCGTCGGCCTCGATCAGCCCTTCATCGGCGACGTGCGCGAACACGAAACCCTCGACGCGGACGAACGAAGCATCGCTGGCGAGCGCGACCGCGAGCGCTTCACGATTGGCTCCCGCCAGCACCTGCACTCCAAGCGGAATCGGCACCGAGCGGCGCACGGCACTCGCCACCACGGTCATGGCCGCCGTGATCTCGGGACCCACATCACGCGCGAGATAGGGCCGGTCGTGCATGTTTTCGACCATCACCGCGTTGAAACCGGCCGAGTGGTAGAGCCTCGCCTCTTCGACCGCGCGCTCAGTGATAACTGGCAGCAAATCGGTCGCGCGCGGCGTTCCTGGCAATGCTCCGACGTGCACCATGCCGATCAGTGCACGCGGCACGCCGAAGCACGCCTGCATCGTTTGGGTGGCTCGGGGAGTGGCGTTCGGCATGCGGCGCTCGTCGGGTCGGAAGCCCGGTCGTGAACTGCGAAATGACGCGATTCGCGTGCTAGGATCGCGCTCGCACCCTATCAGAAAGCCGTCGCCGAACGACCCGTCCTCCGCACCCGTGGTCTCACCGTTCGCGTGCTCGAGCTTTCGTCCGAGGAACGTCCGACATGCCCGCTCGTTTTTCGAGTCCGCTTCCGAGCTGGATCGCGCTGACACTCGCGGCCGGCCTCGCGATTTCCATCGCTGCGCCTCGCGGCTTCGCAGCGCCGCTCGCGACCACGAAGGCGGCGCCGCGGCCGACCTCGGTGCCGAAGCATGGCGCGCTGGCCGCCGCGGTTCCGTTCATCGACGACGATCTTGCGCGCGCGCTCTCGCTGGCAAAGCAGCGAAAGGCTCCCGTGTTCGTCGAGGCGTGGGCGCCGTGGTGTCACACCTGCCGCTCGATGCGGGCCTACGTGTTCACCGATCCCACGCTCGCACGCCACGCCGAGCGCTTCGTGTGGCTCAGCGTGGACGCCGAGAACTCGGTCAACGCCGAGGTTCGCAAGCGCTATCCGTTGCCGGCGCTGCCGAGCTACTACGTGATCGATCCGAACACCGAGAAGGTCACGATGCGGATGGTCGGCAGCATGACCGTGACGCAGCTCCATCACTTCCTCGACCAGGCGATCGTGTCCTGGACCCAGCACGGCGAGGCCTCGCCGGCCGACCGCGCGCTCGCCCGCGCCGACTCGCTCTACGGCGAGGGGCAGGACTCGCTGGCCGCGGAGGCGTATCGCGGCGCGATCGCGCTGGCGCCCGCGAACTGGCCCAGCTACTCGCGCGCGATCGACGCGCTGCTGTTCGCGCTCTCGAACACGAATCAGAATCAGGCGGTGGTGGACGTGGCCGGCGTGGCGTGGACGCGGCTCGAGGGCCAGTCGACTTCGGCGAATGTCGCGGCCTACGGCCTGTCCTCGGCGGTTGCGCTGCCGGACTCGAACCCCGAGAAGCAGCGCTCCGTCGCGCACTTCGAACGCGCGGTGCGCAGCATCCTCGCGGACTCGAAGCTCGACCTTGCGGGCGACGATCGCAGCGGTGTCTACATCTCGCTGCTCGACGCGCTGCAGGAACGCGGAGACTCGACCGCCGCACATCAGGTCGCGATCGAGTGGTCGGCGTTTCTCGACGGCGCGGCGGCGAAGGCGAAGACGCCGGACGCGCGTGCGGTCTTCGACTCGCACCGACTCTCGGCGTATCTGGAACTCGGCACGCCCGAGAAGGCCGTGCCGATGCTGGAGGCCTCGGAGCGCGATCTGCCCCAGGACTACAATCCGCCGGCGCGGCTCGCCACCGCACTTCGTGCGATGAAACGATATGACACGGCGCTGGCGGCCTCCGACCGCGCCATGGCGCTCGCCTACGGTCCGCGGCGCTTCCTGTTGTGGCGCACTCGAATCGGCATTCTCACCGATCGCGGTGACCCGGCGGACACGCGCAGCGCACTCGCGCAGGCGATTTCGGAGGCCGAGTCGATGCCCGAAAGCCAGCGCTCGACCCGTACCATCGACGGTTTCAAGAAGCAGCTCGCCGAATTGAAATAGTTGCACCGAGAAATCTTTGGTTCTGACTTGAGTCCATGTGAGGCGACTCTCTACACTCCTCAGCCTGACTCGGCATGGAGTGCGCGGGTCGCCTCCCTTTTTCATCCAGATCCGCGCCCGGAGCCCCGTTCGTGACCTCGACTTGGCCACGCTTCACGCCGTGCTGTGCCCTCACGTTGCTGCTCGGCCTGTGGTGCGTCACGCCCGGCCGCTCGCGCGCGAGCGTGCCGGCGGATTTCAGCGAAACGGTGCTGACCTCGAGCCTCCAGACGCCCACCTGCATGGCGATGGCACCCGACGGTCGCATCTTCATCGGTCAACAAGGTGGCGCGATTCGCGTGGTCAAGAACGGTGCGTTGCTGCCCACCGCGTTCACCACGCTTTCGGTGATGACACCCGGCGAGCAGGGGTTGCTCGGGCTCGCATTCGATCCCGCGTTCACCACCAACGGTCATGTGTACGCCTGCTACACCACGCCGTCGTCGTTCAATCGCATCACGCGCTTCACCGCCAACGGTGACGTCGCGCTGGTCGGCAGTGCGGTCAACCTGTTCGACCTCGATCAGAACCTCTCCGACTTCCACGTCGGCGGCGCGATTCGCTTCGGCGCCGACAGCATGCTGTACATCGCAATGGGCGAGAACGCCTCGAGCAACGAGGCGCAGAACCTCACCAGCCTGCGCGGCAAGATTTCGCGCATCCGACGCGACGGCACGATTCCGACCGACAATCCGTTCTATGCCCAGACCACCGGCAAGAATCGCGCGATCTGGGCGCGCGGCTTTCGCAATCCGTTCACGTTCGCGGTGCAGCCAGGTACCGGCCGCATGTTCGTCAACGACGTGGGTCAGGATGCGTTCGAAGAGATCAACGATCTCGCGCCGGGCTCGAATTATGGCTGGCCGAGCGTCGAGGGCCCGGGCGGCGCTCCGACCTACGTGCCGCCGCTGCACGCCTACAACCACTCGAACGGCTGCGCGATCGTGGGCGGCGCATTCTTCGATCCCGACACCACGCGGTGGCCGCCGCAGTGGCGCGGCCGCTACTTCTTCAGCGACCTGTGCGCCGAGGAGATCCGCTGGATCAATCCGGCCTCGCCGGCGACTTCTCAGGTGCTGGGGATCACGCTCGCGATCAATCCGGTCGGCGTGGCGCTCGGAGTCGACGGCAACCTCTACTACATCGCGCGCGGTGACGGCAGCAACACCGGCGTGCTGGTGAAGATCGCCTACACCGCGAGCTTCGCGCCTTCGATCGGGCTCCATCCGCAGAGCGTCAGCATCGCGACCGGCGATTCGGCCGAGTTCACGGTCACCGCCAACGGCACGCCTCCGCTGGCGTATCAGTGGCTGCGAGGCAACGCGCCGATCGGCGCCGCGAACACACCGCGTTACGTGCTCCGCGACGCGGTCAAGGCCGACAGCGGCGCCACGTTTCGCTGTATCGTGAGCAACGCGACCGGCGCCGACACCAGCGACGCCGCGATCCTGTCGGTGATCGGATCGCAGTCACCGCTGGCCTCGATCGTCACGCCGCCCGAGGGCGCGCGCTTTCGAGGCGGCACCACGCTCGAGTTCTCGGGAACCGCGAGCGATCCGGAGGACGGCACGCTGCCGCCCGCGGCGTATACGTGGTGGATCGATCTGCATCACGACCAGCACCTGCACCCGGGGCTGCCCGAGACCTCGGGGCTCGCGAGCGGCAGCTACGGCATCGCGGCGCGCAATCACATCGAGAACAACATCTGGCTGCGGGTGAACCTGCGGGTCGTCGATTCCCAGGGACTCACCACCACGGTGTATCGCGATGTGTTGCCCGACACCACGGTGCTCACGTTGCAGACCGATCCACCCGGCATCCCGCTGGTACTGGATGGCGGACTCATTCCGACGCCGCTCGCGTTCACGAGCACCATCGGCGTATTGCGCTCGTTCGGAGCACCCGGCGTGCAGACCGCCAACGGCAAGGTGTGGCTGTTCGCAGGCTGGTCCGACGCAACGGCCGACACCCACGATGTCGCCACACCCGCGACTCCGACCGCCTATGTCGCGCGCTACGTTTCATCGCCCGAGGACACCATCCTCGCGCTCGACTGGAGCGGCGACTACACCCACACGGGCGACGCTCTGTTGCGCGAATTCAACACGCCCGCCGAACTGCAGGTGCAGCTCGAAGGCGGCGCCACCGGCGCACGCTGGTCGATTCCATTCAGCGACGTCCTGCCGCTGATGACGGCCGCCGCGGACACGCTCGGTGTGAACGGCCGCTTCTACGGCGGACTCCTGATGGAGAGCTACTTCGGCTTCTTCGCCTATCACGAGGCCGAAGTGTGGGATCGCGGCGCGCTCGACGCGCTGCACTCGGGTGGCCCGACCGGCACCATCGGCTGGGACCTGCGCTACTGGAAGAAGGAAGACTTCCGAGTCGGCGCCCACGCTCCGCGCGTGGCCTTCGGTCCTTCGAGCACGCTCGAACTGCTCGACTACTCGGGCAGCTTCGCCACTCCCAGTCTCAATTCCGGCCAGCTGCGATTCGTGGTGCGGGACGGCACGCAGTTCTGGGTCTCCGAAGACTTCGCGGGTCCGGCCGCCAGCGCGACCGCCGACTTCGTGATGACGAATCCGGACGCGCGTCGCTGGGCCCTCTACTCGCCCTCGCCACCCAAGAACTTCAAGTTCGATCTGCCCGCAGCCGCATTCGTTCCGCACGTCTTCGAAGACGTCACCGCGATCGGTTATCTGCACTCGAACGACAATCTGACCAAGCCGCCCGGCAGCGCGCGCTGCGGCGTCACGGTCTCGGCCGTTCGCGCACGCGTGCGCTTGTCCGCCGCGACCGCGGTCGAACCGGGAATCGAACTGCCGGCGCGGGACGAGCTCGAACTCGCCGTGGCTCCCAATCCGCTCGGCTCGCGTGCCGCCTTCGGTTTCGCACTGTCGAAGGCGTCGCGCATCCGCCTGAACGTGTTCGACGTGAGCGGACGACTGGTAGCCAGAGTGATCGACGAGCCGCGTTCGGCGGGACTGCAGCGCGTGAACTGGGATGCGAGCCGCGTCGGCGCCGGCGTCTACGTCGCGGTGCTCGAGTGCGATGGCCGCCGTGCCGCGCGCCGCTTCGCGGTGGTTCGCTAGCTCGAGGCGCGCACCGCCGCCTGGGCCGCCCGCTGCGTCACCGCGACGCCGGTGAGCACCAGCGCGACGCTCAACCAGAACGAGGGTGCGAGCGCCTCGTGCAGCAGCCACCACGCCATACCTGCGGCGACCAGCGGCTGCAGATTCGCGAACACCGCGACCCCCGCGGGCGAGAGCTGCTTCACGCCCCAGTACCACAGGATGAAGTTGATGCCGGCGACGAACCACGCCAGGTAGACGAGCCCCGCCCATGCCACCATCGACACGGTGCGCGGATCGAAGCCGCCCCAGAACAGCAATCCGAACGGCGCGAACGCGATCGTGCCGTAGAGCACCGCGCGCGCTGCGGTGCCGACCGCGCCATAGCTCGCGGTCAGTCCGCGGCCGAGTGCCGTGTACCAGGCCCACGCGAACACCGCGATCAGGATGAGCAGGTCACCGCGCAGCGCGTGCCACTCGAACGACAACCCGCGCTCGAGCAGCAGCACCAGGACCCCCGCAAACGCGAGCCCGGCGCCGACCCACGCGAGCGGAGAGGGAAGCCGCCGCGACTGAATGCTGGTGATCACCAGCACCGCCGCGGGAGTGAGCGCGTAGAGAAGCGCGCCGTGCGCCGCCTTGGTCCACTGGATTCCGAAGATGAAGAGTCCGGCGTTGATCGGCACCACCAGAATGCCGGCGAGCCACAGCCGCTTACGATCGGCCGGTGCGATCGTTTGTCGGTCGCCCGAAACGCGTAGCGCGACCGCCATGAACGCCGCCGCCAGCGCGAAGCGCATCAGCGTGAACGGCATCGCAGGAATCTCGGCGACGGTGCGCTTGAAGATCGGGTACGAACTGCCCGCGATCAGCGCGGAACACACCATGCCGGCGTAGACGAGCGAGCGAGCGGGGCGCCGGCTCACGAACGAGTCACTTCCCCCACCAGCCGTCGACCGCACGGATCACTTCGGGCAGATTCGCGACCGGTTCCGGGTAGCCGCGCTTCCAGGTGGCGTCGATTCCGAGCGGCCCGCGACACGTGAGCCACGCACCTCGCGTCTCGGCATGAGCGGGCACCACGTCGCGGGCACAGTCGAAGCGCGTGAACCAGCCCCACAGGAAGATCGCGTCGTCGTCGAGGTCGACATCGCCGCTCACCGCCACGATGAATCGCACCGCCGCGTATTCGGGGCGCCGCACCAGCGCTTCCACGACTGCGCGCCCGGGGGTCGCCGGCACGGTGTCGTTCCCGGCGGGCTCCGACGAATCGCCCGCGCGCTCGGCAGCTTCGATCTCCCAGGTCGCGGCGTCACCACCGATGGCGCCCGCCACCTGTACCGCGAGAATGCCGCTCCACTTGAGGCGCCACGCCGTGATGCCGTCCGCGAATGCGCGCGGATCCGGCACCTCGAGCGGCGGGTCGAGCGGCGCGACGGCGGCGACGCGCCCGCTCGATCCTCCGGCGCGGGCCGCCGCACCGCCGGGTGACGACTGGGCGTCGAGCACCATCTTGCTGCCGAGGTTCATGCGGTAGCTCGTGAAGTCGAGCGTGTCGAGCGGCACACCGGGGATCAGCATGAAGTCTTCGGTCGCGTCGAAGTTGCGCGCCAGCGCTTCGAACACCGCGCGTCGATCGCGAGGATTCACGTCGCCATCGACCAGCACGATGCACTTGGTGAGCGAGAGCTGGCCGGTGCCCATCAAGCCCAGGGCGGTCTTGCGTGCTTCGCGCGCGAAGCGATTGCTCACCGCCACCACCAGCAGGTTGTGGAAGCCGGCTTCGAAGTAGGCCCACAGATCCACCACTTCGGGGTGGATCACCTTGAGCACGCCGAGGAACATGTCCTGGATCGCCTCGCCCATCCACAGATCTTCTTGCGGTGGCTTGCCGACCACGCTGGCCTGGAACACCGGACGCGCGCGGTGCGTGATCTCGCGAACGTGAAAGACCGGGAACGGCGCCGACTGCGAGTAGTGCCCGAAGTGATCGCCGAACGGGCCCTCGGTGCGGCGCTCACCGGCCGGCACCACGCCTTCGATCACGAACTCGGCATCCGCCGGCACCAGCATGTCCATGGTGCGGGCGCGCGTGAGTCGCGTGGGCGATCCGCGCAGGAATCCCGCGAACGCGAGTTCGTCGATGCCCTCGGGCAGCGGCGAGACCGCCGCGAGCAGAGTCGCCGGGTCGGCGCCCACCGCGACCGCCACGCCGAGCGGGAGACCGCGCGACTCGGCGGTGTGAAAGTGGAAGCCGCCGCCCTTGCCGATCTGCCAGTGCATGCCGCTGGTCTTCGCGTCGTACACGTGCATGCGATAGATCCCGAGATTGCGCTTGTGAGTGTCGGGATCCTCCGTGAACACGAGCGGAAACGTGACGAAACGCCCGCCGTCGCGAGGCCACAGCTTGAGCAGCGGCAAATCGTCGAAGGTCACGCCGCGCGCATCGTGCACCGGGGCGACGCCGATCGTCCGCGGGCGCGAGGCGAGGAGTCGCGGCACACTGCCGCGCAGCTTCCACAGATCCGAGATCCGCCGTGGCGGCAGCGCGTGGAAAATCTCTTCGATTTCGGCGCCGACGCTCTTCGCGGTGCGGCCGAGCGCCCACTCGATGCGTCGCGTGGCCGCGAGCACGTTGACCGCGAGCGGGAAGCGCGCGCCGCGCACCTTCTCGAACAGCAGCGCGGGGCCCTGTGCCCTGGCCTCGCGGCACGCGATCTCGGTGACTTCATGCGCGAAGTCCACCTCGCGCGTCACGCGCTTGAGGTCGCCGTGGTGATCGAGATGGTCGAGGAAGTCGGTGAGGGAGCGGAAGGGAGCCACGTTACTCGAGCGCCTCTTCGCGCCAGCCGGGGCCTGCGCCTTCGCCGAGCAGCGCGAGCAGCTTGTGGCTGAAGCCGCCGACCAGCTGATCGAGATCACGCGGGTTCGCGTACCAGGGCGGCGAAACCGGCATGATCACTACGCCCTCTCGCGACAGCTTGAGACACGCCTCGAGCGCGATCGAGGACAGCGGAGTCTCGCGCACGCACAGCACCATGCGCATGCGTTCCTTGAGCGCTACGGCTGCGGCGCGCGTGATGAGCGTGTCCGCGATGCCCGCGGCGATCTTCGCGAGCGTCGAGACGCTGCACGGCACGATCACGTAAGCGTCATAGCGATTGCTGCCGGAGCTGAACGGTGCCGCCAGGTCGCTGTCGAGGAACAACTTCTTCGCGTGCGCTTCGAGGTCCGACGCCTTGAGCCCGGTCTCGGACTGCAACACCTGTCGCGCCCAGTCGCTCATGACGAGGAACTTCTCGCCCGGGCAGCGCTTGAGAAAGTCCACGCCATAGACACTGCCCGAGGCGCCGGTCATGCCGATCAGGTAGCGCTTCATCAAAATCCTCCGGCCGCGCGCGCAACCAGCACGGTCGCGAGCACCGCGGCGCCGACCCATACGTTGACCTTGAAGAACGCCAGGTCCACGTCCTCCGCCCAGCGCTGCTCAAGCCACAGCAGCACGCCGCTGAGCGTGAGGAGTACCACGACCGCGAAGAACGCCCACGCGGGCGGGTCGCCGACACTCGCGAGCACCGATCCTGCGACGCCCAGCAGACACAGGAACGCGATGCCGTGCAGGGCCACCGAGACCCGCAGGGCGGGGTCGCGGCCGAGCCACGTCACCATCGAGCGCACCCGGTGCAGGCGGTCGAAGTCCTCGTCGAGCGTCGCGTAGATGATGTCGAAGCCCGACACCCACGCCAGCGCGAAACCGGCCAGCCACAGCGCGGTGCGCGACATCTCGAGATCGGGATGCGCGGCTGCGAAGCCTGCCAGAGGCGCGAGTGCCAGTGCGGCACCGACCCCGAAGTGGCAGAGCGGCGTGAACCGCTTGAGATACGGGTAGATCGTGAACACCGCGAGCGGCACCCACGAAACGCGCAGGTACCAGGGCCCCAGCGCACGACATGCGATCAGATACGCCACACCACTCGCCGCCAGCAGCCCCCAGGCTTCGAGTGCTTTCATGGTTCCGGCGGGCAGTTCGCGCGATCGGGTGCGCGGGTTCAGGGCATCGAGCCGCCGATCCACGATGCGATTGATCGCCATCGCGGCGGTGCGGGCACCGACGGCCGCGAGCGCGATCCAGCCCCAGCGGGCGGCGGCAAGCGCCGGGCCCGCGACGCTGAAGATGCCGGCGAGCACCAGCGGCAGAGAAAACAGCGTGTGCTCGAAGCGCACGAACGACGCGTAGGTGCGGACGCGTTCGAATGGGTTCGCGCTCGGGGAGGCGGAGGACATGGGCCGACGAGGATAGCGAACGTCGCGGGAGCCGGCGAACCGGAGGACATGGGCGCGCGGATGCGCGCGGCACCGCGAACTAGGCGGCGCGAGCGTCCGGGTCGCGCGGCACGCGGATCGAGGGCGGTGCGGGCTTGCGTGCGGCGCGCGCGATCAGACCCTCGAGTGCGGCGGTGTCGTCGCGCGTGAGCAGAACGAACTGGATTCCCACGTACACCGCCTCGCTCGACTGGGAGTCGAGCCAGCGCACCCGGCCTGCCAGCTCCACTCGGCCACTTGTGGGTCCGAGCTCGAGTCGCAGGGTTTCGTCCTCGAGAATCCTCACCAGCGAGAGCACGGCGTCGCGCGGGATCTTGATGCCGACTCCGGTGGTCGACAGATTCACCACTTCGCACTCGAGCCGCACACCGGTCGCCTGGCCGAGGCCCAGCAGCTGCACGGTTCCCTGGTACGAGACGCCGGTACGCCGGCGGTTCCTGCGGTCGCTGGGTTTGCCTTCGGAGCCGGCGGAGGAAGTCCGCGGATCGATCGGCGTGGGCAGCTCGATTTCGCGTGCCCCGTGGGTCGGGTCGCCTGGGCTGTCTGCGGCCGGCGTGCTCGGACGTGTCAGCCGCGGCACCCGCGGAATCTCTCCCGCACCGTTCGTCATGTCCGCAGGGCTCACGAGATCGAGGGTCGGCAGGCCCATGTCGTCGTGCGAGCGATTGCTTTCGCCGGAGCCGTTCGCGGTCCCGTCGAGCGACACTTCGCCAAACTCGAGCCACTCGCCGGCGTCGCGGCCCTCATCCGGTGCGCGCGACTCGGGTGCGATATGAAGCTGGCGCGGCGCATCGGTGTCGGGACTCGGAGGTGCGAAGCGCCGGTCGTCGAGATCGCCGCGACTGCGCGGTCGCGCGGGGAGATGCGCGCGCTCGTCGTGAACGATCTCGGGACTCGTCGCCGCACCGGAGTCGAGCACTCCCGGATCGCGTTCGGCGAGTTCCGCCATCAGGTCAGGCTCGATGACGAGGCATTCGCACGGCGTATCGGCCGCGATGCGCAGCATGGTCCCGACGGGATTCGAGGCGCCCGGAAACAGAACGTCACCCTCGCGGCAGTGCGCGATCGCGGTGGCGTTGTCGTCTGGATGGCGAAGATCCCAGCGCAACGCACCCCACAGCACCACCCACTGTCGCGGGCGGTCCACCCCCTCGAAGCGCCACGTCAGATCGAAGCGCTCGAGCCGCATGCCGGCGGCAGCGTGGGCGAACAGATCCTCGGGCAGACGCAGGAAATGGATCGGGCGCACGCCTCCGCGCGGTCCATCGCCGAAAGCGGTCAGGCTCTGAGGCCCGAGCAGTCGGAACCAGCGCTGCAGCGCGACCAGTCGCGCTGTCGACTGCGCGCCACCCTCGATCTCGCTGATGCGCCGCTGCGCCGCGATCGCACGGAACACGTCTCCGCGCGAGACCGAAGCGGTCAGGAGCTTCTCGTACTGCACCTGCGCAGCATTGCTCTGACCGAGTTCGCTCAGGAGCGTCGCCAGGACGTGACGCGGCGCAAGCGCGAACGGATCGTGATCCACCTGCATGCGCAGGCGTTTCACGGCCTCGTGTCGGTCGCCGGCCCTCAACGGTTCGAGGATGGGCTTCCAGTAGTCGGGTAGTTCGAGTTCCACGGCCATGCTCCGGGGACCTGGCGCCACGGGGTTCCCGTCCGGTATCGGCCGGCGTTCGTGCGGGCGTGAGTTCGGACTCGCGGGGCCTGTGCTAGCCTGCCGGCCCTCTCGCGCCCACCCCCACGATGCTCCCCATCCATTTTCTAACCTCGCCCACCGCCAGACGATCCGGGGCCTTCGCGCGCCGGCACGCGGTGCTCGTGCTGGTGTTCGGGTGCGGCATGGTTGCGGGACCCGCCGTGAGCGCCCCGGTGCCGCCCGTTCCTCGCATCGCGCTCGAGCACGACGGCGTGGTGCAGGCCGGCAGTCTGGTCGAGATTCACTGGGACGATCCCGGCGCTTCGGTCGAGGAACTCGAGCTGCTGCTCTCGCTCGACGACGGACGCAGCTTTCCGCTCCGCGTGACCCCCGAGCTGGAAGGCCGCGAAACGCACTTTCGCTGGCGCGTCCCGCGGTTGGCCACTCGGACCGCGCGATTGCAGCTGCGCATGCACGTTGACGAACGGGAGCACGAGTCGGCGGCCGGCGAACGCTTCACGATCGAACTCGCGGCCGGCGACGCACCCGAGCGCGACCTGATGCACGAGGGTTTCTGGTGGCGCGGGCTCGACTCGGAGGGCGGCCCTTACCCGCTCGGCTGGGGTCCTGCCCGCGTGGCGCTCTCGCTCGCATCGACGTGCGAGCTCATCGCATGCGACGCACCGGCTCGCGCACTCGAGCGCAGTGCGACGGCGGGTGTGCGCCTCGTCGGGCCGCGGTGCCCGTGCCGAACCACGATGGGTTCGTCCATCGAACGATTTCTGCCTCCGCGCCGGTTCCCGATGCAAACGTGAGTCGCGTGCTTCCGTGAACTGGAAGCCTGTGACCCCATGCCGTTCGTCATCGTGGATTCATCCCGGAGGGACACTCCATGTCCTGGTTCCTGGTGCTGCCGATCGCGCTCGCTACGGCGCCCGGCGGCACATTCACCGATTCGACCGTGGTGCCGCTGGAAGGCATCTCGATCACCGGCTCGCGCGTGCCGGAGAGCGTGCTGCGCACGCCGGCGGCGCTGTCGGTCGTCACGAAAAATACGCTGCGCTCGACGCGCGGGATCAGCCTGCTCGACGGACTCGCTCGAGTACCGGGCGTGTTCTCGCAGAGTCGCGGCGGCGGGCAGGACGTTCGCATCACGATTCGCGGCTATGGCGCGCGCGGAAACGGCGAACGATCGAATGCCGGAAACATGCGCGGCATTCGCGTGCTCACCGACGGCATTCCACTCACCGAGCCCGACGGCCGCACCTCGCTCGAGTTCATCGATCTGGGCTCGGCCGACCGGATCGAGGTGCTGCGCAGCAACGGATCCGTCGTTTACGGCAATGCCTCGGGCGGCGTGGTGCAGCTTCGCACCGCATTCGATTTCGAGCGACCGTGGATCGAATACCAGGAGCGCGCAGGGTCGTTCGGCTATCACCGCGAACAGGGCGCGGCCGGCATCGCGATGGGCAGCGGACGCGGCACCGTCTCGGTTTTCAACTCGAACTTCGACGGCTGGCGGGCCCACAGTCGCAGCACCACCACGTCGATCCAGTCGCGCTTCTCGGCGCCGCTCGACGACCGCACGCGGCTCGGTGTGCTGGCGGATTTCGTCAGCAATCTGAACTTCTTTCCGGGCGCGCTGACGCAGGCGCAGCTCGAGGCCGATCCCGAGCAGGCGAACCCAACTTTCGTCACCCGGAACGAGCGGCGCTTCAATCGGGCGGGCCGACTCGGCTTCTCGCTGGAGCGCGGACTCGAGGGCAATACGAGCGTTTCGGCGACGCTGTTTGCGGAACCCAAGTCGCTTCAGCGCTCCGAGCGCAATCGATTCCGCGATTTCAATCGCTATCACATCGGTGGAAACCTCGCGGTGCAACATCGCACCACGTTCAGCTCCGAGCTCTACGGCACCTGGACTGCCGGCGCCGACGATCAGTTCCAGGACGGCGCGATCCAGTTCTACAACCTCGCCCCGGGCGGCAATCGAAGCACCACCGTATTCCAGAACAAGCGCGAGGGTTCCAACTCGGCCGGTGGCTTCGTTCAAGCTGAGTTGACCTGGAGCGAGCAGTGGGCGGTACGCGTGGCTGCCCGTTACGACAACCTCTGGTACCTGTCGGAGGATCGAGTGACGCCGCGGCTCAATGCGACCAAACGCTTCACTCAGGTGACGCCGAAGGGTTCGGTCGCGCGCATGTTCGAGCGGCACACGATCTACGCCTCGGTCGGTGGAGGCGTCGAGGCTCCGGCATTCAACGAGATCGATCCGCCGCCGCCTTATGACACGCTCACGAGTTTCAACCCGTTCCTCGAGCCGATGAGTTCGACCAGCTATGAGTTCGGAGCCAAGGGCGAGTTCGCAGCGCAGGACTCGCGCTTCGGTCGCCTCAGCTACGACGCGGCGTTGTACTGGATCGACGTGCGCAACGAAGTGGTGCCGTTCAACGGCGGCGCGTTCTTCTTTACCGCCGGCAAGTCGCGACGGCGCGGAGCTGAACTGGGGCTCGGGTGGTCGCCGGTCGACAAGCTCTCGTTCAATGGTGCGCTGACGTTCTCGCAGAACGAGTACGTCGAATACCAGAACGAACTCGGCGACTTCGACGGCAACGACGTCGCGGGACTTCCCGAGGCGCTGGTCAACGTCGAAGCCCGTTACCAGCTGCCGGCGGGGCTCAGCGTGTCCGGCAACTTGAAGCACGTCGGTCACTACTTCGCCGACGACGCGAACACCGCGTTCGTCGAGGGCTACGTGCTGTACGGCGCGCTGCTCGAGTACGCGCACGCGATGCCGATCGGCGTCATGCGCGCGTTCGTCAGCGGCGACAATCTGACCGACGAGGAGCACGTTTCGTCGGTGTTCATCAACGGCATCAGCGGGCAGTACTTCGAGCCCGGTCTGCCGCAGAACTGGTCGGCAGGGCTCAGCCTCTCGATCCGCTGACGCTCGCGATGCCCGCACGCGAGAGCCTTGCAGTGCACGAACAAACGGGGACCGAAGTCGCTTTCGGTCCCCGTTTGCGTGCGCTTCCCCCGACCGACAAGGCAGCGGTGGTCCGACTCCTCAGTGACCGGCCCCCGATTGCGATCGACCTCGGAGCTTCGTGCCGCCCGCCCCTTGCCTGTCGTGGTTCGAGGCCTTGCGACCTCGTTCAAGTCATAGGGCAAGTCGAGGGCCATTCATCGGGCGCTGACTTCACGCGCAGGAGGAACGCAATTGCGCCGGATTCCATGAGACCTGCTCGACTCGACCGGCGCCCCAGTGGTCGCGCGTGACGCCCTCGGCGTCGAGGCGGCGACGAGCGTGACGAATCGGGGCCGTCCGACGGGCTTCGCTCGCCAGCCGAACTCTTTCTCTTGACGGCTGCACGCGTGTGCAGTACGGTCCCGCACGTGCTAGGGCCCTGACGGACCCACCCCGAAGGAGAAGAAGCCATGCTCAGTGAGCGGGCGAGAGAGATTCTCGACTACATCCGGACCTTCGCTCGCGAGCGAGGCTACCCGCCGACCATTCGCGAGATCGGCGAAGCATTCGAGATCATGTCGACCAATGGCGTCCGACATCATCTGACGTCGCTCGAGCGGGAAGGCTTCATCCGCCGCAACGCGAAGATTTCGCGCGGGATCGATCTGCTCCTGCATGACGACGGACCACTACCGCAACTCGGCGGCATTCCGATTCTCGGGCGCGTCGCGGCAGGCGAACCGATTCTCGCCGAGACTTCGTTCGACGAATCGCTCAAGCCCGGCGAGCTGTTCGGCGATACGCAGGGACTGTTCGCGCTGAAGGTTCGCGGTGACAGCATGATCGACGCGGGGATCCTCGAAGGAGACTTCGTGATCGTTCGCAGTCAGGATCGTGCTTCGTCGGGTGACATGATCGTCGCGTTGATCGGCGATGAGGCGACGGTGAAGTACTACCGCCCTCGCGGAACCCACCTCGAACTCGAACCGGCGAACGAGAAGTACAAGCCGATCCTGGTTGGAAGCGATCAGGAGTTTCGTGTGCTCGGAATCGTGAAAGGTGTCATGCGAACCGTCGGTCGCTGAGTCGCTCGGCACCGGCACCCCGAACGGGAGCGAAAGCTCCCGTTTTTCGGACCCATTAACTGCACATCCGTTCAGCACCCCGCAGGAGGCGGCATCATGAGCAATGTCATCGCTCCCTCAGTTCAGAACGCTCTGCTTGGCCGATGGGAGCCCGTGTACCGGAGTCGACTCCACTATCTCGTCACCTGGAGCACGCGCGGTCGGCGACCGGTCATGAAGGACCGCCATGCGGTGACGCTCGAGTCCTTGATTCGCACGCTGTGCGAGGAGCGGGGATTCGAAGTCGTCGATCTCGCGGTCGGACTCGATCACGTTCACGTGCTCATGGGCCTGCGTCCGGCGCAGAGCATCGCGAGCGCGATTCGAGAGCTCAAGGGTCGCACCAGTGTGGTGCTGCTCGAGCGACACCCCGAGTTGCGTGTGTGGCTGGGCGGGAATCTGGTGTGGGACGAACGCTACGCGGTCGAGACCGTGAGCGCATCGAGGCTCGAGCGAGTGCAGTCGCGACTGCACACCGTGCACCGTTCGCATCATCGCGTCAGCGACGAGTCGAACCTGGCTCGGGCCAGCTAGGCACCGAGGATTCACCCCGCCATGCCGAAACTCACGACAACTTGCTCTGCCTCGGCGTGGCGGGGATTCGTTTTGCGGTCGGCGTTTCAGCACCGGACGCCAGGACGGCTGCTGAGAGAACGAGTGCCGCGCCTGCCCACTGCAGTGATTCGAGGCGTTCGCCCAGAAATACCCACGCCGAGATGACCGCGACGACCGGCTCGAGTGTCGCAACGATGCCCGCTTCGGCGGCCGGCATGCGCTGGAGCCCGAAATTGAAGAGTACGAACGGCGCGAGGGTCGAGAGTAGGCCGAGAGCCACGAACATCAGCCACAGATCGGCGCCGTACCCGGCGGCGGCGATTCGCCACGGTGGCGCGACGATCGCAAGGACGACCGCCGCGGTCGAGAACGAGTAGAACAGCGTCGTCTCGGGTCGATGCGTCTTGAGTATCCGTTTCGAGAGCAGGATGTAGCCCGCAAAAAAGGCTGCCGACGCAAAACTCACCGCCCATTGCAGCGGAGTGGCATCCGCCGCCTCTCGAGGGACGCGACTCACGAGCAGCGCAGTTCCACTCGCCGCCATCAACACGGCGAGCGCAGTCTCACGGCGAGTCGGCTGGCGGCGGATCAGGTGGAGCGCCACGATCAACGAAGGCGCCAGATACTGCAGCAGGATCGCCAGTCCCACGCCCAGATGCGCGATCGAGTAGTAGTAGCTGACCTGGACCAGCGTGACACCGACGGCACCGAGAACGACCAGTTCGAGCAGTGCGCTCGCTGACACTCGAAACGCACTCGGGTCTCGAATCGCGAGCCAGAGTCCGAGTACCGCGACCGCGATCGCGAGGCGCAACTCGACAACCACGAACGGCGAAACGCTTCGATCATGAAAGACGAAGCGAGCGAGCGTCGCGGTTGTTCCCCACAACGTTGCGGCCCCCGCGACCAGCCAGCGGCCGTTTCCGGCGCGGCGCGTGGCGGCTGCTGCTGCGGCGGTGGCGAGCGGCTCGCCAGGCACCCGGCTCACTTCACAGCAGCTTGCGGCGCTGCAGCTTCAGGGTTCGGACGCCCTTCGTGCCTTCTACCACGATTTCGATATGACTTCCGGGCTCGCCTTCGAGTGCTCGACCGAGTGTCGTCAGATCGGTCGAGGCCGCCTGGCGGCCGTCGATGCTCACCACCCGATCGCCGACGGAGATGCCCTCCGCGGCGGCCGGAGAATCTTCCACCACGCCCGTGACCCGAACTTCGGTACCCCGGCGTTCGAGTTGGAGTCCCGGCGTCGAGTATTCGAAAGGTCGAGGATCTGGATCGGCGGCGGGAGCGAGCCATAGCACTCGATTCGGATAGTCGATCGTCACTCGAAAAGCTTTGAGGAACGAGTATCCGATCAAGCCATGCACCGATTCTCCCGCGATCTGGCTGAGCACCGCCTGAAGCGGCGAGTCCATGAGGATCGCATCGTGATCCCGGATCGCGACGGTCTCCGCGCGCCACGGCTCCTTTGCGGTACGGCGATCCGCGTCCTGCGCATTCTTCGTTCGCAGCTCAGCGGAATCGGCAGCCGTTCGGCTCGACTCGTCCGAAACTGCATTCGCCGAATCCTCCTGCGCTTTCGCCACTGGCGTCGCAGGATTGGCGTTCGCGGATGCGTTGCCGCCCAGCGTGGCGCTGACTGCGGGCCGCATGCGGCGTGTGGTTTTCGAGGCGTGGGCAGTGGATGCGTTCGACGGTGGAGTCTCGCGCGGCGTCCCGGCCTCCGCAGCAGCCGCCGAATGCGGCACGAAGCCCTCGAGCTCCAGTCTCGGTACGCGCACCACGCATGCGGACGGTGTTCCGAACAGGGTCGGGAGTGTGATGCCGCAGATCGCATTCCACGATTTTGGATCGACGCGAAGTTCCTCGAGCGAGGATCGAAAAAGGGTGCTCTTGGTGGCTCCGGTATCGAGCACCAGAGTGAACGGCTTGGAACGCGCGAATCGGCTGACCACGATGCGCGCGGTCACGAGGATCTTGCCGTCGCCTGCGAGCCGAAACGGAATGGCGCGCGCACCGACCCCGTAGAACGAACTCGCCACGACGCGCGAAGCCTCGAGCGCGGGGGAGCCCGCATCATGACCTGCCGACGGCACCATCGTGACGCGACGTGCGACATAGTCGAGGACCAGCGCGCGATCCTGATAGAGCCGCTGACCCAGAAGCCCGAGCACCGGTCGGTCGGTGACGCGGCGAATCACGTCGGCATCAATCGTCATGATCGGTTGAACGAAGTCGATCGAGTGATCGCCGATCTGGAATCGCTTCAACGCACGCGGAGCAAGCGACGGGGTGCCGCCAAACGGAATCGAATCCGCGATTCCGAGCCACATTGCGAGCGAATCGTCGATTGCGAGAAAGCCGGCCCCGGTGTCGAGCACGAACGTCCCCGCCGAGTCGCCACCATCTGCAGACACGGTTGCTTTTGCAATGACAAGACCTTCATACAATTCGAACGGAAAAGAATAGGCTCCGTCTGGGAGCGAGTCCTGCCGGGTCGACGAGGTCTCCGCGCTCGTGATCGTCGGGAGCCAGACTGAGACGACGAGTGCGATCCCGAGCGGGAACAGCATTCGCGCGAGCCGACCCTTCGCCACACCTCGCGGCTCCGGATTATGCCGTGGCTCGACCGCTCGATCGGCGCGCACTAGTCGCGGGCCCTCGCGAATTCGGTTCCGTATTCCATCGCCTCGGCGCCGTTCTCGAGCATCGTGCACCGACCGGTGAAGAACACGCCCGGCTCCATCACCACGCTGGTCGCGGTGACATCGCCTTCGATTCGGCAGCCGGTCTTCATCTCGATGACGCCGAGTGCTCGAATACTGCCGTGGACCCGGCCGAGGATCAGCGCACTCTTGACCTCGACATCCGATCGCATGATGCCGTGCTCACCAACTTCGAGCCGGTCGCAGTTCAGGATGTCGCCCTCATACTCGCCATCGATCCGAAGCGTGCCCGTGATCATGAGCGTTCCACGCACGCTCGACCCCACGCCGACGTAGGTGTTCGGCGCCTCGGGGACTTCCGACGTGCTCGCGCGAGGTCTGAATCTCATCATAGCTCCTCCGTGATCCGGTACACGAGATTCGCGGGGTTCGACTTAGCGCCGCCCCCCGATTGCGTCCTCAATGCGCTACATCACACCCCACGCTTCGAAGAGTCGCTCGAGATCTTCTTGTCCGTAGTACTCGAACTCGATCCTGCCGCCCTTGCGCCCTGGAACGATGGCGACATGCGTCGAGAATCGCTGCTGGAGCTTGTTCTCCCACTCGGTCAGGCCGCTCGAACGCGCCGCCTTGGGTCGCGCGTGCTGGCGTCGAAGCTTTCGCGCCACGAACGCCTCGGTTCGGCGCACCGAAAAGCCCTTCGAGGAGACATAGCGCGCCGACGTCAGCTGATCGCCCGCGTTCTCCAGCGAGATGAGTGCCCGACCGTGCCCAGCGCTCAATGTTCCACGTGAAACCATGTCCTGTACTTCTGTCGGAAGTCCAAGCAGGCGAATCGAGTTCGTGATCGTGCTGCGCTGTTTTCCGACTCTCTCGCTCAGCTGATCGTGCGTCAGCCCGACCTTCTGCATGAGCGCCTGGTAGCCCTTGGCTTCGTCGATCGGATTCAGATCCTCGCGCTGGACGTTCTCGATCAGCGCCATCTCCATCATCTCGCGCTCATCGACCGTACGGACGATGACGGGAACCTGCTTGAGACCCGCCAATGCCGCCGCACGAAGGCGTCGCTCGCCCGCGACCAGCTCGAAGGAATCCGCTTCGAGCTGACGCACGATCATCGGCTGGATGATGCCGCTCGACTTGATCGACTCTGCGAGCTCTCGAAGCGAGTCATCGTTGAAACGCGTGCGCGGCTGAAAGGGATTCGAACCGATCTGGTCGATCGGAATCGAGCGAATAGCCTCTCCGGTGGAGGTGGCCGGACTCTCCACAGGGGCTGGAAGCGTCGCGGTCGCCTGTGCGCCCGCTCCGGGAATCAACGCTTCGAGTCCACGACCAAGGGCGTTCCTAGGCATGATCCAATACCTCCCGCGCGAGCTCTCGATAGCTGTCCGCGCCGCTGCTATGTGGGTCGTAGAGAACGATCGGCTTGCCGAACGACGGAGCTTCGCTGAGTCGGACGTTTCTCGGAATCACGGTGCGATACACACGATCGGAGAAGAATTTTCGAGCCTCGTCGGCGACTTGTTGGGACAGATTGAGCCGTGCGTCGAACATCGTCAACAACACACCCTCGATTCGAAGCGACGGGTTCAGGCTGTTCTGGACCAGGCCGATCGCGTTGATGAGTGAAGTCAAGCCCTCGAGTGCGAGGTACTCGCATTGCAGGGGGATCAGTACCGAGTCCGCGGCCGTCAACGCATTGATGGTGAGCATCCCCAGCGCCGGTGGGCAGTCGAGGATGATGTACTCGTACTCGTCGCGCACCGGGGCGAGGCTGCTCTTCAGGCGGTTCTCGCGCGCCATCATGCCGACGAGCTCGACTTCCGCGCCCGATAGACGTTGGCCCGCAGGCACGAGATCGAGGTTCGAGAGCGCAGTCGGCATGCTCGCAGCGCGCATCTCGATCTGGCCGAGCAGCGCCTCGTAGATGCTGGTTCGTTGATCGTTGCCATTGATTCCCAGTCCGCTCGTCGCGTTACCCTGTGGATCAATGTCGATCAGCAGAACGTGCTTGCTCTCTTGAGCGAGGCACGCAGCCAGATTGATGGCGGTCGTGGTCTTCCCGACGCCGCCCTTCTGGCTGGCGATAGCGATGACTTTGGCCATTCCGTTGGATTCTTAGGGCGGACATCGTGTCCACCGCGTGAATCTCGGTGGTGTGAACTTGGGGCGGGCACAGTAGCAACAGCCGAGCGATCGCTCAAGGCGTATGTTCCACGTGGAACTTCGTCACGCGAAACGACAGAAGGCTAAGCGGTCCTTGTGAATCTGCACACGACATTGGGGCCGGATCCGACTCCGAGCAGGCCCTCGAGGCGCCAGTGAGAACGCCACTCCGGCGCGTCCTCCATCTCCTTGTCGCGACCGCTGCCTTTCCAGAGGAAGGCCTGCCCACCGGTTACAACGAATCGATTTGCGAGCTCGAGGGTCGGGGTCAGCTTCATGGTCGCGCGCGAGGTGAAGCCATCGAAGTCATGCGCGAATTCCTCGTTCTCGACCAGCGATTCGAGTCGTTCCGTCACCACCTTGACGTGGCGAAGCGCGAAATCCTGGCAGATCTTTCGCAGAAAGAGAGTCTTGTTGCGGCGCGATTCCACCAGCGTCCAGTGATCACCGACTCCGCAAATGGCGAGCAGCAGACCCGGAAATCCAGCGCCACTTCCCAAATCGAGCCAACGGTTTCCGCCATTTTGCTTGAGCCAGTGGGCGGGTTCGATCGACTCGACCACATGACGTTCGACGACTCGCACCTCGTCGCCGGCCGAGATCAGGTTCGAGGCGCCGCGATTCCACTCGAGCAAGGCGCGCGTGAACAGCTTGAGCTTTTCGAGCGTCGTGTCGGGTTCCGCACCGAGCCGCAACAGATGAGGGATCAGCGAATCCCAGTTCTGGCGCTCGACCATGCGTTCCGGACTGGCATTCGCGCGTCGTCTGGGCGGCGCAAACTCACCTCGCCGTGCGGTGGAGGATCCCCGTCCGGCACGCTCGGACCGCTCGCCTCGCGAATCCCCTCCGAAGCCCTGGCCGCGCGCCGAACCGGAGCCACCGCGCGAGTCACGGGCGAACCCCGAGCCGCTGCCGGCGCCAGTCCCGCCGCGCGAGTCAGGCCGACCGCTGGTGCCGGGCCCGCGGCGCGATGAGCCGGAAGCTCCCGGCCCTGCTGGAGCTCCCGGACCGCGCCTCGAACTCTTGGTCGCGCCCACACGGCCCTCGGAAGCCGAGCCGCGACGAATCTCCCCCGAAACACGGGCAGGCCGGGTCGACGTGCGGGAATCGCGGCGATTCGAGTTCGAGCGTGGCGGAGTCATGGCTCGCGCACTCTACGCGAGCGGCGGCCCGGCCGTACACAGGGCGGCACTGCGAGCACCGCGTACGCAGCCTGGCTCGCGGACCGAAGCGCGGTGCTACTCGCTGCGAATCACGATCTCGCCCGACTCCTCGAGATCGAAGCGTTCCGCCAGCGGTTCCTTCGGAAGCCCCGGCATGCGCAGGATCTCTCCGGTGATCGGCACGATGAATCCGGCGCCGGCTGCGAGTTGAATCTCGCGCACCGTGACGAGAAAGTCTTTCGGCCGACCGAGCAGCGCGGGATTGTCCGACAGCGACTGCTGCGTCTTGGCGATGCAGACCGGCAGCTTGTCGAAACCGAGCTTCTCGAGCTGCGCGCGATCGCGCCTGGCGCGGGTGCTGAAGTCGACCGCCTCGGCGCCGTACATCTCGCGCGCGATGATCTGGATCTTCTCGGCGATCGGCGCGTTCCAGTCGTAGAGCGGGCGAAAGTGCGGGCGATTCGCCGAAACGCGATCGCGCACCACCTCGGCGAGCGCCCGGCAGCCATCGCCCCCTTCGGTGAATGGCTTCGAGGGCACCGCTTCGATCCCGACCGCCGCGCAGTGTCTGCGCACCATTTCCGCCTCTTCGACGGTATCGGTTGGAAAGTGGTTGATGGCGACCACGCACGGCTGTTCGAACTTTCGAATGTTCTCGAGATGCTTGTCGAGGTTGGCGAGACCGCGCTCCACCGCCGCGACGTCGGGCGAGGCGATCTGCGCCAGCGGAACTCCGCCGTGCATCTTGAGCGCGCGCAGCGTGGCGACCAGCACCGTGCAGCTCGGCGCGAATCCACCGTAGCGGCAGTTGATGTCGAAGAACTTCTCCGCGCCGAGCTCGAACGCGAAACCCGCCTCGGTCACGACGATGTCCGCCAGTGAGAGCGCCATGCGAGTGGCGGCGATCGAGTTGGTGCCGTGAGCGATGTTCGCGAACGGGCCGCCGTGAATGAACGCCGGAACGCCTTCCACGGTCTGCACGAGATTCGGCTTGATCGCGTCCTTGAGCAGCGCGCACATCGCGCCGACCGCCTTGAGGTTCGCCGCGGTCACCGGCGAACCATCCGACCGGAAGCCCACCACGATGCGCGCGAGCCGCGTCTTGAGATCGCCGATGTCGCTTGCGAGGCACAAGACCGCCATCACTTCGCTGGCGGCCGAAATGTCGAAACCGGTCTCGCGCGGTACCCCTTCGGTGCGCCCACCCAGCCCGCTCACCATGAAGCGCAAAGCGCGATCGTTCATGTCCATCGCCCGGCGCCAGATCACGCGGCGCGAATCGAGCCCCAGCTGATTGCCGTGATGCAGGTGGTTGTCGAGCATCGCGGCGAGCAGATTATTGGCGCTGGTGACGGCGTGAATGTCGCCCGTGAAGTGCAGATTGATGTCGTCCGACGGCACCACCTGCGAGGCTCCACCGCCGGTTCCGCCGCCCTTCATGCCGAGAAACGGCCCGAGCGACGGCTCTCGCAACGCCACGGCGGCCCGCATGCCGATCTTCGCGAGCCCCTGCGACAGTCCGACCGAGGTGGTGGTCTTGCCTTCGCCAGCCGGCGTCGGCGTGATCGCCGATACCAGCACCAGCGCACCGCGCGGGACACGCCCCGCGAGTGCGGCGGGAGGGATCTTCGCCTTGTAGCGACCGTAGGGTTCGAGGGCTTCCGGATCGAGTTCGAGCTGGCGGGCGATTTCGAGGATCGGGCGCATGGCGGCGCACTATAGCAAGGTGGATCCTGACCGCTCGCCCGATTGCGCGATCCGCACGCGATCGCGTCAGTGCGTGAGTGGCTCCGCTTCGACCGTTGCCGCTTCGGGGCGTCGCCGTGACATCACCATGAGCACCGCGACATCCGATGGCGAGACGCCGGAGATTCGCGCCGCCTGACCGAGCGTCGCGGGTCGCCAGCGCAACAGCTTCTCCCGCGCTTCGCGTGACAATGCATTCAAGTCACCGTCCCAGACCGAGGTCGGGATCGGAGCGCCCTCGACCGTCATCGCTCGCGCGGCCGCACGCTCCTGTCGTTCGATGTAGCCGCGGTAGCGGGTGCGGATCTCGAGCGCGTCGGCCCACGCCGCGGGCAGCTCGCTGTGCACGCCCAGCTCCGCCAGGCGCTGGTGGCTCGATTCCGGCCGGGCGAGATACTCCAGTGCGCGCACCGACCGCGGCTCTTCCGGCGGCGGGTCGGCAGAGCTCGTGGAGCCGGCGGGGCCGGCAGGGCCGGCAGGACCGGCGAGCGAGTGCGCGGGAATCCTCACGCTGATTCGCGAGAGACGCCGCTCCTCGGCTTCGATCGCCGCGTACTTCTCGCGCACACGCTCCCGTTGGGCATCGCTCAGCAGCCCGAGTGCGTGTCCGATCGGAGCCAGCCGCTGGTCGGCATTGTCGGCGCGCAGCAGCAGCCGATGCTCGGCCGCCGATGTGAACATGCGATAGGGCTCGGTGTGCTCGCGCGACACCAGATCGTCCACCAGGACCCCGACGTACGCCTGATCGCGTCGCAACACCAGCGGGTCACGCCCCAGCACCTGCAGCGCGGCGTTGACGCCGGCGACCCAGCCCTGTGCGGCGGCCTCCTCGTAGCCCGAAGTTCCGCAGATTTGGCCGGCCAGGAACAGCCCGCGCACCTGCTTCAACTCGAGCGTCGGCCGCAATTGGTGCGAACTCACGAAGTCGTATTCGACCGCGTAGCCGGGTCGAATCATCTCGGCGTACTCGAGCCCCTCCATGGTGCGGATGAACTCGAGCTGCACCTCTTCGGGCATGCTCGACGACACGCCGTTCACGTAGATCTCGGGCACACTGCGCCCCTCGGGCTCGAGGAACACCTGATGCGACTCGCGTTCGGGAAATTTGACGACCTTGTCCTCGATCGAAGGGCAGTAGCGCGGCCCGGTGCCGCGAATCGCGCCTGAATAGAGCGGCGAGCGAGCGAGATTGCGGCGGATCACCTGGTGCGTCTTCGCATTCGTGTGCGTGAGGTGACACAACACCTGCTGCAACTCGAGCCGTTCGGTCCAGTACGAGAAGGGCTGAGGGGGATCATCACCCGACTGAGGCGCCACGGCCGACCAGTCGATGCTGTCGCGGTGCAGCCGCGGCGGGGTGCCGGTCTTGAGGCGACCCAGTTCGAGTCCCAGGTCGGCGAGGCAATCGCTGAGCGCTCGTGCCGCGTGCTCGCCGATCCGTCCGCCCTCGATGCGTCGTTCCCCCACGTGAATGAGGCCGTTGAGAAACGTCCCCGGAGTGATGACCGCGGCCCGGCACTCGAGTCGGCGGCCGTCGTCCAGTTCGATCGCCACCAGCTGACCCGATGCGATCACCGCCCGATTGACCACGCCGGCGAGGCGCTCGAGGTTCGGCGTCGCCGCCAGGAGTCGCGCCATCTCCTCCGAGTAGAGCGGTTTGTCGCACTGCGCGCGCGGCGACCACACGGCGGGACCACGAGCACGGTTGAGCATCTTGAACTGGATGCCCGCCCGATCGGTGATCACCCCCATCACGCCACCGAGCGCATCCAGTTCACGCACCATGTGGCCCTTGGCGATTCCGCCGATCGCCGGATTGCACGACATCTTCGCCGAGTCTTCGAGCCGCACCGTGACGAGTGCGGTGTGGAGCCCGAGTCGTGCGCAGGCGATCGCAGCCTCGCAGCCGGCGTGCCCCGCTCCCACCACCACGATGTCGTAATCGGATCGCATGACGTTCCTACTTCCCGATGCAGAAGCGGCTGAAGATGCGGTCGAGCAATTCCTCGCTCACCGAGCGCCCGGTGACTTCACCGATCGCCGCGAGCGCCTCGCGAAGTTCGAGCGCTACGCATTCGCCCGGCGCGCTCGCACGGCCCGCCGCACCGGCGCGCACGACGGCCGCCTGCGCACGCGCCAGCGCCTCGGCGTGACGCGGGTTCGAGACCGCCTCGCCGAGTGCACCGTCGGTCGCGCCGAGTGCGGTTGCGAGCGCCTCGCGAAGCGCATCGACGCCAGCTCCGTGCAGCGCCGAGACCGGGACCGCCATGCTCGGGCCACCCGAGAGGAGCTCGGCCACTTCGGAGGATCCGACCCGGCAGTCGAGATCGCTCTTGTTGAGCGCCACCAGCGAGCGGCGCCCCGCGAGGGCGGAAGCGATCTGAAAATCCTCCGATGTCAGCGGCTGTGAGGCGTCGACCACCCACACCGCCAACGGGCTCGCGTTCAGTTCGCCGCGAGACCGTTCGACCCCGAGCGCCTCGATCGGGTCGCGCGTGGCCCGGATGCCGGCGGTATCGGAGAGCGTGACTCGAATGCCCGCCAGTTCGATCGCCTCGCTGACCCGGTCGCGGGTGGTGCCGGGCAACGGCGTGACGATCGCCCGTGCCTCGCCCAGCAGCGCGTTGAACAACGAGGACTTGCCGACGTTCGGACGCCCGATCAGGGGCACGCGCACACCTTCACGGATCGCGCGCGCGTAGCTTGAGCCCGCGAGCATCGCGCCCAGCTCGCTCGCGACCTCGTCGATCGAGGAAATCACGGCAGGCGGAACTTCGACGCCACCCACGTCCTCGGCGAAGTCGACGCGCGCCTCGATCTCTGCGAGGGCATCGCAGATTCGGTCGTGGAGGGCGTCGAGCCGGAGCGAAAGCGCGCCCGATAATTGAGCGAGCGCCAGATCGCTCGCTGCCTCGCTCGCCGCGGCGATCACGTCCGCGACCGCCTCGGCGCGCGTGAGATCGAGTCGACCGTTCAGAAATGCCCGCAGCGTGAACTCGCCGGGCCGCGCCAGACGCGCCCCCGCTGCCAGCAGCGCCGCCAGCACGCGGCGCGACGGTAGCTCGCCTCCATGGCAGGACAGCTCGATCACATGCTCCCGCGTGTAGGAGCGCGGTGCCCGAAACACCGCCGCCACCACTTCGTCGAGCCTCCGTTGAAGCGACGGCTCGACATCCGCCGGCCACCGCGCCCAGCCGTGGTGAAGCGTGTGGCTCGCGGCCTGGTCGAGCCGCATGCCACCCGCGAACACTCGATCGGCGACCTCGATCGCGGCGCGACCGCTCACCCGCACGACGGCGAGCCCGCCCGCTCCGGGAGGAGTCGCGATGGCGGCGATCGTGTCGTCGAGGATCGGAAGGGTCCCGCTCATGAAAGGTGCTCCAGCCTGCAACGAGAACGCGCCGGGGCCTCGAGGGCTCCGGCGCGTCATTCGAATCCGAACGGCGGGTGTGGCTTAGGAACCAGCGCCCGAGGTCTCGGCGGAATGCGCCGGAGCCACCGCCAGACGTTTGACCATTCCATCGCCGACCGACTGAGTTCGCACCCGTCCGTCTTCGCGCAGAGTGACGTGAATGATCCGACGCTCCTGAGCATTCAGGAACTCGGTCACCTGTTCGGCACCCGTCGTCACCGCCGCATCGGCGAGATGATGCGCGAGTTCGACCAGCTCGTCCTCGCGCTTCTTCCACGAGTCGTTGATCTCGAGCTGCAGATGGTAGTAGGCCCCGTCGCCGCGATTGAGGCTGCGCGTCAGCAGATGCTGCAGCGCGTCCCGCGTCTCGCCCTTGCGGCCGGTGAGCAACTCCTCACCCGAGGCCACCTGGATCACCAGGTCCACGCGATCGTCCGCCGCCGTGCCGGTTACGTGGGCATCGAATCCCATCGCCTTCAGCAGCTCCGAGGCATGGCGAACCGCAGTGTCCCGAAGCGCATCAGCGGGCATGCGGGGCCCGCGATCGCGGCGTTCGCGGTCATCGTCCCGATCGCGACGCGTGGAGCGCTCCCCGCGTTCCGGCAGCGTGATCTCCTCCACCTGCGCCTCCTCGACCGAGTCGTCGTCCATGTC
Organism: Candidatus Eisenbacteria bacterium; assembly: GCA_013140805.1. Taxonomy (NCBI): domain Bacteria; phylum Candidatus Eiseniibacteriota; species Candidatus Eiseniibacteriota bacterium. Next base: position 478 of record JABFRW010000052.1, on the reverse strand, counting down.
ATCGTCCGCTTCGTCATCCATGTCATCGTCCGAGTCGTCGTCGGAGTCCTCATCCGAGTCATCGTGCGAGTCCTCGTCCGAGTCATCGTGATGTTCCGCCGCATCGAGGTGCTCGTCGAGCTCGTCTTGAGCGTCGAACGCCTCGACTTCGTGATCTTCGAGCGGGTCGTGCGGCAGCTCGAGGCTCTCCGAAGTTCCCGCGTACACCTCTTCGGCGCGTGAGACGTCGAGCCCGCGTGGCTCGTCGTTCCGTTCGGGCTCGCGCCATGCCTGCGCCGGCTCGCTCGCGGCGTAGGCCGGTGCGGGCGGTGCGGCCGGGCGAATCGCCCGTGACGTCTCAGCCGGTTTCGGGTCGCCCGGCGAGGTGCGAATCCCTTCGCGGGACTCCGAATCCCGGCGGCGGCGACGGCCTCCGCGACGTCCGCGGCGACGACGGCGGCTTCCGTCATCCGCTGCTCCCGCTTCGGCTTCATCACGA
>JABFRW010000051.1 GCA_013140805.1 Candidatus Eisenbacteria bacterium | reverse complement strand
CGCCAGTGCCGTGATGCCGTGCGGGTTGTGCGCACCGTCCCACAGCAGGCGCGGCTCATCCGGGCACGCTTCGAGGCGGCCGGGCCAGCGCGAGGCCGCGAGTCCCTCACGTTCCGCTGCAGCGGGGATCGAAACGTCGGCTCGCCTCAGTGCTGCGAGGATCGCGCGCGCGGTCGCCAGGTTCTCGAGCGCGAACGCGACCTCGGGATCGGCGCCACCCGGTGTCGGCTCCTCCGCTCGAAGCACTTCGGCGCGACGTTCGCGCGCCACCTCGCGGATCACGCGCTCCGCCACCAGGTCCATGCCGGCGCCGATCACGACCGGCACGCCGGGCTTCACGATTCCGGCCTTCTCCGAAGCGATCTTCTCGATCGAGTCACCGAGGATCTCGGTGTGATCGAGTCCGATCGAGGTGATCGCGGTGACGATCGGGCTCACGACGTTCGTGCAGTCGAGTCGCCCGCCGAGCCCCACCTCGACGACCGCCAGCTCGACCTGTTGCTTCGCGAACCACGCGAACCCGAGTGCGGTCGCGACTTCGAAGAAGGTCCGCTCGTCGCGGTCCGGAAATGCGGCGATGCGTTGAAGCGTCGCGGCGAGCCATGCCTCGTCGGCCCATCGCCCGTCGACGCGAATGCGCTCTCGGAAGTCGACCAGGTGCGGCGAGGTGTAGAGCCCCACGCGATGGCCCGCCGCGCGCAGCACGCGCTCGACTCGCGCGCACACCGAACCCTTGCCGTTGGTGCCGGCCACGTGCACCGCGCGAAACGAGCGCTCGGGGTGGCCGAGGGAGCGCATCAGCGCGTGCGTGCCTTCGAGTCCCAGTCGGTCGCGCCGACGTTCCGCGCCGTACAGGGCTTCGAGGGCGGCCTGCAGGTCGGGACGCACGGCGTCAGTTCGAGGGAACGGGATCTCTCGATACCTCGGGGAGCGCAGGGTCGTAGGGATGCGGCGAGGTGCCGCCTTCGGGAGCGAATCCGTGCGTCGAGTGCCAGAACAGGCGCAGCAGCTGGGCGACCTCATCGTGCATCTGCTTGCGATGCACGACGCGATCGACGAAGCCCTTTTCGAGCACGAACTCGGCACGCTGGAATCCCGGCGGCAGCTCCTCGCCGATGGTCTGTCGAATCACGCGCGCGCCGGCGAATCCGACCAGCGCTCCGGGTTCGGCGAGGATCACGTCGCCGAGCGAGGCGTAGGAGGCGAGCACGCCCGCGGTCGACGGGTCGGTGAGGATCGAGATGAACGGGATGCGCGCATCCTGGAGTCGCGAGAGCAGTGCGGAGGTCTTCGCCATCTGCATGAGCGACAGGATTCCCTCCTGCATGCGCGCACCGCCCGTCGCCGATACCACGATGACGGCACGGCGATCCGCGAGCCCCAGCTCGATGGTACGCGCCACCTTCTCGCCTACCACCGAACCCATGCTGCCGCCCATGAAGAAGAAATCCATCAGCGTGACGGCGACCGGAATCCCTCCGACCGTGGCCAATCCGGCAATCGCGGCGTCCCGCAGACCGGTCTCCAGCTGCGCCGCCGCGAGCCGATCGGGATATCGCATCTTGGCGTCTCGAAACTCGAGCGGGTCGCCGGCAATCAGGTTGTCGAAGCGCTCGGTGAACGAATCCTCGTCCACCAGATACTCGAGGTAAGTGAGCGCCGGGACGCGGAAGTGAAAGTTGCAGCGCGGGCAGGTCCACTGGTGCTCCTCGAGCACGGTCTGGAACAGCGCCTCGCCGCAGCCTTCGCACTTGGTCCACAGGCCTTCCGGCACCTGGGTCGCGTCGCGCTTCTCACCCTTGATTCCGGTTCGCTCGCGCTTGAGCCACGACATGCGTTGGGATCACTCCTGATTGGTGCGCTGCATCAGACCGGGGGAGCTCCCACGGCTGCGTACTCGGGACGCCACTCCATCAGAAGGGCGTCTTCACCGGTGTCACGATAATACCCGCGCCGAAGCCCCGCCAGCCGGAAGGCGTGAACGCGGTACAGCTCCTGGGCCGCGAAATTGGAAACCCGTACTTCGAGCGTGAGGCTCGAGAGACCCCGGCGCTCCGACTCGGCGAGCACTTCGCGCAACAGCGATCGACCGACACCCAGCCGGCGATGCGGTGAATCCACCGCGATGTTACCCAGATGCGCCCCACCCTCGCCGAGCCACGCGATGCTGTAGCCGGCGATCGCTCCCTCGCGCTCCGCAACTCGTGCATACACCTGCGACTGCTCCAGCTCTCCCAGGAAGAACTCCGGAGTCCAGGGATCCGAAAACGTGCGCTGCTCGATCTCGACCACGGCCGGAATGTCATCGGGATGGAACGCGCGAAACACCACGCGGTCCGCCGCGAGTGCCCGATGCCGCACCCGCTCCTCGGCCTGCGCGGGACGCACGTAGAGCGGACGCGGCGGATCACCGGCACCCGGCAGTCCGGCCGCCGCGCCGCGCTCGAGTTGCGCGGCGTGCGCGAGATCGATCGCCGACAGGCCCTCGAATCGATGCGCGGCAGCCGTTGCACCCGGAAACGCCTGCTCGAGCTCCGATTGCCAGCGTGCCGCGCCCGGCCCGACCACGACCACGTCCTCGAGCCCGGCGGCTTCGCGCGCCTCACGGATCGCATCGAGCAGCGGTTCGAGTCGCCCCACTCGAGGTGCGGCCATCAACCGGACGAGTCCGCGCGAATCGGCCCGGAAGAATCCGGCGTACGCGTCGACGCGCCCGCCCGGCACCATCGGCACCACCAGCGCGCGGCGCGCGCGTGTGCCGTGCGCGAGCGCCGCAAGCGACGATGCGCCGATCAGTCGAGCACCGCTGGCGAGCGCGAAGCCCTCACCCGAGGCGATGCCGACGCGCACACCCGTGAACGAGCCCGGACCCAGATCGACGGCGACCCAGCCGAGTGCCGCCGCGTCGGTTGCGGCTTCGTCGAGCACCCGCCCGACCAGCGGCGTGAGGCGCTGGGTGTGGCCGTGACCGACCTCCTCGATCGCGTGCGCGAGCACGCGCTCGCCACGGAACAGCGCAACCTCGACGTGCGAGGTCGCGGCCTCGATCGCGAGGCCGATCATTCCGCGTCCGCGACTTCGCCGCGGATCGTGCCGGCAGCGGTATCGGATCCCGCTTCGCGCTCGATGGCGCGCCACGCCTCGAGCAGCACCAGCCCGCGCCCTGCGGCAGCGCTCGCCTCGAGCGCGCGCCGATCCTCGGACTCTGAACGGATTCGGATTCGCAACGCCTCGCGCAGCCATCGCTCCGTCAGCCGCTCACCCCACTCGACCGCGAGCACGCCGCGCTCGACATACTCCTCGAGTCCGAGGCCCTCCAGTTCGCCATGCTCGAGGCGGTAGAGGTCGAGGTGGATCAGCGTCACGCGTCCCGCGTATTCGTTCACGAGCGAGAACGACGGGCTGCGAACCCTGGCCTTGCACTCGAGGCCACGCGCCAGCCCCTCGACGAAGCGGGTCTTGCCGGCTCCGAGCGGGCCCTCGAGCGCCACGACGTCGCCGACCTCGAAGGCTGCCGCCAGGCGCAGACCGCAGGCCGAAGTCTCGGCGGCTGATGGAGTGCGAAGGGTCACGATCAGGATTCGATCCGGCGGGTGGAGTCACGCGCTCACGCGTCGGGCGACCCGTGGGTCGCCCGACCGGCCGGCTACTCTACCCGACGACTAGTCCAGCAGCGCCACGCGCTGCGAGCGGCTCTCGCCGTTCCAGCGCAGCTGAAGGAAATACACTCCGCGCTCGAGTCCGCTCCCCTCGATCGCGACCACGTGCTCGCCGGCGCGGCGGAAGCCGTGGTCCACGCGCCGCACGATGCGACCCGCCACGTCGACGAGCGCGAGGTCCACCTCGCCCGCCGCCGGAAGCCGGAAGCGCACCGAGCCGGTGCCGCGCAGCGGGTTGGGCGAAGTGGCGCTGAGCGCGAGGCCGCTGGCGACCGGCGAGCGAGGCTCGACGCCGACCGCACCGAGGAAGCCCGCCAGCGCGAGACCGTTCTGAACCTGCGTGTTCTTCATCACGCGTTGCCAGGGCTTACCGGTGCGATAGTTCTCGATCATCATCACGATCGGGCCCTGATCGATCCCGAGCACATCGGGCCCGTACCAGCCCGTCGCCGGCTTGAAGGCATCGCGGAAGCCATACTGAGACCACAGCAGCGGCCAGTGGTCGTACATGTTGTGAAGCGTCGGGATCACGATCTCGGGCGCGAACGCGATCGAGGCACCGACCGCGGTCGGCGCGAGCGTTCCGTTGTCGTTCTGGGCCGGCGGCGCACCGCGCGCCAGGTAGCCGCCCTGGATGTCGCTCGCAGTGATGCCCCACAACGTGTCGCTGTAGGCCGCCCAGCCGCCGGGATTCGCGACACAGTAGGCGTGCTGGGCCAGGGTCGCGCGGCGCGAGTTCTCGAAATAGTCGATGCCCTTGCCACGCGTGTAGCCGTCCTGGATGTCGCGGAAGTCGATCCAGCAATGCGAGTACTGATGTCCGAACAGCGGCGGAAATTCGATGAAGGTGTAGCCGTAGTTCGTGCGCCAGTCGTAGCCGCTGATCCACGCCTGCCACAGGATCGCCGGAATCGGGTTCGCGGGCGCTCCGATCGAGAGGATGTACAGGATCATCGCCTCGTTGTAGCCGATCCAGTTCCCGAACGTCGCGAATCCGGTGCCCGGCTTCCATCCCATCTTGATGAAAACGTCGTTGTTGCGCATGAAGTTGAAATTGATGCGCGCGATGATGGTGTCGACCGTGGCTCGCACCGTCGAATCACCCGGATCCTGCAACTCGAAGTACTCGCGCGCGTCGATCATGCCGGCGAGCAGCAGTGCCGTGTCGATGGTCGACAGCTCGCTGTCCCAGGTGCGACGCGCGGTGTTCATGTCGAGCCAGTGATAGAACCAGCCCTGATATCCGATGAACCCGCTCGCAGCGGTGCCCTGCGGGCCATTACGAAAGGTGTCGAGCGTGGTCTGGATGCGCGCACGTCCCTGCTCGCGCGTGACCCAGCCGTGATCGATGCCGATGCAGATCGCGCTGAGCCCGAACCCGGTCGCGGCGATGCTCGACACGGATCCCGCGGTGCTGCGGTCCTTGACGAGTCCGTTCGCCGGGTTCGCCTCGAACCAGAAGTAGTTGAATCCGGTGTGTTGAAGCGTATCGAGCAGCGCCTCGGTCGTCAGCGCCCTCGCGGGCGTGACGGAGACGAGTGCCAGGATCCCGGCGAGAGGCAGCGCGAGAAGCAGATTCCATCGAAGCCGGTTCAATAGTTCACTCCCACGGTGATGCGGTGCGTCGCGTCGAGCCGGCGGTGATCCGCCCACGCGTAGTCGGCACGCACCTTGTAGTCGCCGACCCGCGATTGGAATCCGGCCCCGAAGGTGAGGCCGAGTTCCGAGTCCTGCTGGAACAGGTTCTGATAGCCGGTGCGCAGCGCGACCACGTCACGATACGCCCATTCGCCGCCGAGACTGATGCTCTCGGTATCGTCGCTGGGGTGGTACGCGTCGATCGCGAGGCGCAGCTTCTGGGCCGGGGTCAGTCGCACCGGCAGCCCGATTCCGACGCGGAACAGCACCGGCACCGGGAAACGACCGGTCGTCTGGTCGGCCGGCAGATTGCCGTTGTCGCCGTACTCGTCGGGGTCCGCGTCGTAGAGGATCGCGAGATCGCGTCCGCTGAACCGCGAGCTGGTGCCGAAGTAGTTGAGGCTCGACCCGATCTCGAGACCCTGGTCGCTGAGCCGGTAGAGCGTGCCCGCGCTCATCGCGAAGGTGCGTGCCGAGGTGTTGAAGATGCTCTCCTGCAGGTAGTGCATCTGCACGCCGAGCGAGAACAAGTCGGTGATCAGGCGCCCGTAGCCGACCGAGAACGAGACGTCCGAGACCCGGTAGAGCTCGCCGGTGCCGAGCGGCTGGCCGACCGTGCGCACCGCGATGTCGCCCGAGTTGAGCGAGGTCAGGCTCGCGTAGAGGCTGCCGAGGCCGCCGAGCGGCAACGCCACCGCGGCATGGTCGTAGGAGATGTCGGCGAACCACAGCGCGTGAGTGAACTGAGCCCCGCGCGTCTTGAAGTAGCCGATCGCCGCCGGGTTGTAGTAGGCGGCCAGGATCTCGTCGTGCGCGGTCGAGCCCGCATTCCCCATGCCGGCAAGCCGGGCGCTCGGCTCGATCAGCAGGAACTGTCCGGTTGCCGTGCCGACCTTGCTCTGCGCGTGCGCCGGTGTGGTGTGAGCGACCACGAACGCCGAGACCGCCAACAGGATCGGGAGCGCGCGCCTCACTTGATCACCGCGAACTTGCCGATGAACTCCGAAGTGCCGGGCGCTTCGACGTGAAAGATGTAGAGGCCGGGCGCGAGATCCAGGTTGTCTCGCGTGCGCAGGTTCCAGGCAACGTATCCCGCAGTCGTGCCGTCATGATGGAGCGTCTGGACCAGCGCGCCACGCACGTTGTAGATGCGGATCACCGCCGCGGGCGGCAGGCTGCGGAACTCCATGCGGCGCTCGCCGCGTCCCGAGACCGCGAACCGCTCGGGCTCGAAGCTCGCCGAGCCGACGTAGGGATTCGGCACCACGTAGGGCTTCTGGTCGACGGCCTGCGCGGAAGCGAGCGTCACGTCGACGCGCTCCGCCTTCGTGGTGAACGTGAAGGTGTCTCTCACCGTGAACGGCAGCACGAGCTTGATGTCGTACACATCGCCGAGCGACGGCGCATCCACCGGCCCGCGTGCACTCTGCCCGGTGCTGTCGTAGGACACGCGCCACATCGCGATCGGTACGGTCGGCGCCGAGGGCGAGTAGGACATCACGCCGATCGCATCGCCCTGCACGCTCAGCGTTCCGTCGTTGTTCTGATCGCGGAATCCGAAGTCGAGTTGCTGTTCGCCATTCGCGGTGAGCGCATACACGCGAAACCTGGCGGGGCGAGCGAAGTTGAAGCTGTTGATCGTGTTGATGATCGAAGTGTCCCGCACGACGTCGTCGAACACGATTCGGATGCTGTCCGGAAAGTAGGGTTGATACTGGTTGTAGTTGAACGGGACGCCTGAACTCGCATACGTCGTCAGGAGCGCCCGCGTGTTGGTCGTGCTGCCGGTGGCGTAGCCGCTGCGTGCATAGTTGGGACGCACCGTCGAGTCGGTGGCGACGACCGGCAGCAGACCATCGGCGGTCGGACCGAGCCCGAGCCCGCGCAGGTCGCTCCCCCGTGCGATCAGCAGCCGGTGATCGGTGCTGTCCCTCAGCCAGTATTGCGTCGCCGCGATGCTGTCGGAGTCGGGCGCCGTGAAGGTCAGCGCGAACAGATGCCCCTCCGGGATCAACCCGGAGTTCACGTTGCGCACGCTCACCGTGCCGCGACCGATTCCGGCGGCATGCTGCAGGTCCTGGATCTCGGCCTCTTCGTAACCGAGCACGCGTGGATTCGGCCGCACGCTCACGACGTTCGGCGGCAGGATCGTACCCCCGCGCGGCGTTCGCGAGACCGCGACCGGGCTCTCGGATGGGTAGAACTGGAAGCGCTCGGTGTTGACGCCATGGTCGTACGAGCACACGGCGTAGTAGTACTGCTGGCCGTTCGTCACGAGCGTGTCGGTGAATGTGTGCACGACGCCGGTGTTGGTGCCGAGCCAGTAGGCCACACCGTCCTGGGTCTGGGGTGAGTAGCCCGAGATGGTGTCGCGCACGTCGAACTGGGTGATCGGTTTGCCGACGCCGACGGTGCTCGTGCCGCGCCCCGTACGAATCACGCGCGGGTCGAGGAAGTCGGGATCGGTCGAGCGGTAGATCCGGTAGCCCTGGAAGTCGTTCTCGAACGTGACCGGATCGGTGCCGCGCTCGGCGGCGTCGTCCCAGGAGAGCCGCACGTAGCCGTCACCCGCCTCGGCTTTCACGGTGGGCATCGGCGGCGGCACTGCGAACTGGTAGTTCGCGTCGTAGATCTGCTGCACGGTGCGAACGGTCGTGCGCAGCTCGGTGAGATCGGCGCCGTAGGCGAGTGCCAGGCTGAAGCGCTCGTTCTGTCCGGCCTTGAGCGCGAACGGACCCGATGCGAACAGGAAGCCGATGTTGTAGTTCTCCACCAGCGACGAGTCGAAGCGCGCCGCGGGATTCGGATCAGTGAACTTCTGGTAGAGCCGCTGCGGCCAGTGCTGGTCGTCGTCGAAGAAGATGATGCCGTCGACGGGGAAGCCCTGCAGCGAGCGAATGCGGTTCTGCTTGAAGCCGGTCAGACCGATCTGGTCCGACTCGTTCAAATCGGTGCGATCGAAGTTCGGCTCCCCTTCGCTCGGAATGCCGTCGCCCTCGCCGGTGTCGCCAGTCTCCTCGACTCCATCCGCGCCGACGTCGCTGAACTCGGGATCCCAGTCCATGTCCTCGTCGCCGGTCCACCAGACGCCCTTGAGGTAGGCGGGGCGCTGACGGATGGGCCCGATTGCGCGCTCGAAAGCGGCCGTGTCGACACGTGCGGCGATCGCCGCGTAGATCGCGTCGCGGCCGTCGATCCGGGTGCCCGGACCACCGTCTCGCCGCTCGTTGAGAATCCCGTCGCCGTCGTTGTCGAGGCCGTCGAGCGCATTGCCCGGTGTTTCGAGATACGCGTAGCCCAGGTAGCCGGTCGGAGCGCAGTTGCCCGAGAGATCGACGCCACGATTGCGGTTGTCCCACGTGTAGACGAGGTTCAATCCCAGCGATCGATCGAAGAACGCATTGTCGTCATCCGACTCCGGAATGCCGTCGCACGACACGGTCGAGCCACCGACGCCCGAGTCCATGTAGAGGCCGAACACGACGCTGTCGTAGTCGGACGTGCTCTCGTTCAGGATGTCGTAATGCCAGAAGATCACGTTGCCGGCCTGCGGATTCGCCCACTGGAAGCCGCGCACCTCGACGCGCAGTCCGAGCCCGAGGCGCGTGCTGTCGCGCGTGTCGGAGCGATAGTCGAACGCGTCGTAGAAGTCGTCGTCCATCACCGTGAAGCTTTCCTGATCGGCGGCGGCGCGCTTCCCGAAGTAGCCGTTCCAGGACCCTGCCCAGCCTGGATCGTCCGGGTCGTTCAGCTTGTCGGGCCACGTGGTCGGCCAGGTGCGCGGATCGTGACTCATGGCGGGCGAGCGCCCGCGATTGATGGCCGGGTCGGGCTGGAAGTAGCCGGGGCGTGGTTCGAAGCGCATCTGCCGGTTGCGTCGCGGGCTGATGCCCTGCCGCTCGCGGAAGCCGGTCTCCATCACGTACGCGATGTCGCCGCCGCGCTGGCGCACCGGCGTGAGCACGAACGGCGTGATGCCGTCCCCGTAGTTCATCCCGGTACCCTTCGGCACCTCGACGGAGTGGAAGACGCTCAGGTCGACAGGTCCGCCCATGTAGTCGCCGACCATGCCGAAGTTGTAGAACACCGTGCGCAGGTTCGCGGCATCGTGCGTGCCCGAACGCTCGGCATCGACGCGGCTCCGCTGGCTCGCCGGCACGACCGGCGCCAGTTGTGCCAGTGAGACGTTGGCGAGCATCGCCAGCACTGCGGTTGCGGCGATCGACTCGCGCGCGAACGAGCTGATCCAGCGGCGCACACGGCGCGCCTCCCGCATGTCGCGCGCTCCCGGAAAGCTCCAGGTCATTTCGCTCCCCCCCCACCCAGGAATCCGCTCGCGGTCAGCCCGACCTCGACTCGCCGCGGCGAGTAGAAGCGCAACGGATCGGCGAGTGCGGCGCGGTTGGCCCCCGGCGTGCGCGAGTAATCGGGCGAGCCCGTATCGGCGAACACGAAGCCGTTGTAGATTCGCGTGTCGAACAGATTGAACACGCGCGCGAACATCCTGACGCCGCGACGCGTCGACAGGAAGTGCTCTCCGCGCACGTCGATCAGCATTCCATTCGGCTTGCGCCCCGAGTTCGCCTCGAGGCCTCCTCCGAAACCGGTCGTGATCTCGGGCGTGTAGGGCTGCCCGCTCACCACACGCACGATCGCGGCCGCGGTGTAGCGGTCCGGATTCGAGAGCGTGAACGTGAGGTTCAACGTGTGGCGCTGATCCCAGTTGAGCGGAACGAGTCGCGGCCTGGGATCCTCGCCGTTCTCGGCGCGTGTCGCCGTCTCCCGTGGGTCGCTCGCGTTCCCCTCGGCGACTTGCCACGTGTAGTCCATCGTGGCGCTCAGCGGTCCGACTGCGCGCTGATCGAGCGCGAGTGTCAGGCCCAGCACGTTGCCGAAGTCGACGTTCGTCAGTCGCGCGTATTCCGACGCGGCGTAGGTGTCGACGAACTCGACGCCGAGCAGATCGCGGATGTCCTTGTAGAACGCCGTGAAGTCGAGTCCCAGATCGCTCGTGATCGCGTGCTTGTAGCCGAACTCGTACTGGACGGTGCGCTCGGGCTTGATGTCCGGATTCCCGAGCACGCCGAAGCGCACGTCGCCGGCCTGCAGGTTCTCGAGGATCGAATAGTCAGCGTTGCCGAAGATCTGGCCCAGACCCGGCAACTGATAGAAGTGCCCGTACGAGAAGAACACGGCGGCCCGAGCGCCGACCGGATACGAGATGCCGACGCGCGGCGAGAACGACATCCTGTTCGTGGTCGCCTTCGGCACCGACTGCGGGGCGCCCTGGATCGAGTTTGCGGGATTCGCGAGGTCGCTCGGAATCGTCGAGCGCGCATCGAAGAACTCGAAGCGCAAACCCGCCCGCACCGTGAGGTCACGCCACTCGACCTGGTCCTGCGCAAACGCCGAGGCGAGCACCGGGTTGTAGGTGTAGACGCCCGGGTAGTCCGGCGGCTCGTCGATGTGGCGGATCATCTGCTCACGCCCGTCGACGGTACCGAACGTGAGCGTTCCGGGTGCGCCGAACCGGACGCGCGGACGCTGGATCTCGCCGCCGACCTTGACCAGATGGTAGCGATGAATCTGGCTGGTGGCCGATGCCTTGGCGATCCACGCGTCGGTGTTCTGCTCGAAGCGGCCGAGGTCGACACCCTGGATGTAGGCGTCGTTCTCGAACGAGGGATCGCTCTGCGGTGCGCCCGCCGCATCGTAGCGAGGATCGAATACGTCCTCGTAGGCCCAATCGGTGTAGTCCACGCGGTTCTGGCGCCAGGTCAAGTTGTAGAAGGAGTTCTTCGAGAGCCGTTGGGTCCAGTCGAAGCCGTGGACCAGGTTCAGCGTGTGCTGCGTCTTCATGCCGTCCGGATTGTATCGCCAGCGAAAGGTGCCGCCGCCCTCGTGGCCGCCCCGTCGACCCTCGATCGCGTTGAACAATGCCTCGTAGCTCATGGTGACGCTCGACCAGTGCTTGTTCGTGAGCTTCGCGAGACCCGACCACTCCTTCGAATAGCCGAGCGACTGGGTGAGACCGTCCCCGTTCGGATGGAGGATTTGGTTCTGGAAGTCGTTCTGGTCGGTCGGCAGGAAGTATCGCGAGCCGCGCAGATAGTCGCGGTTGACGAACCAGCGTCCACTCACGAGGAACGTCGTCTGCGAAAGCCCGGAGGGGCCGCTCACGCTCGCCTGCATGTTGTGCGTCGAGATCGGACGGAAGCTGTCCGAGACCAGGCGGTCGCCCGGCACGTGACCGGGAGCGGTTTCACGCCCGCCGTCGAACAGGTAGTCGCCGGCGTAGAGCTCCGCGTTCCACTCGAAGCGGTCACTTCCGGACTTGAGCACCGCATTGACTACGCCGCTCAGCGCCTGGCCGTACTCGGCGTCGAAGGTGCCGCTGATCACCTGCACTTCCTGGAGCAGCGAGCGGTCGAGCTTGATGCCCGCCGAGTTGTCGTACAGGTTGTTCACGCTCACACCGTTCACCTGATACTGCACCTCACCGGTGCGGCCGCCTCGCACGTGGCCGTCGACGACGCCCGCCTGAAGGTTCACGAGCTCCTGCAGGTCCTGCACCGGAAGCTTCGCGATCTCCTCGGCGCGCACGATGAATCGCGTGCTGGTGAGATCGGATTCGACCACCGGACGCTTCGCGGTCACCACGATCTCCTCGAGTCCGACGGCCTGCTCGCGCAGCGTCAGGTCGGCCTTGCTGGTCCGGTCCGCCGACACGACGAGTCCGGTCAGCGTCATCGACTGGCGGCCGATCAGGCTCGCCTTCAGGTCGTACGTGCCGGGCGGCACATTGAGGATCGAGAACTCGCCGGACTCGTCGGACACGGCACCGAGACGCGCACCGACCAGGATCACATTCACCGCGAGCAACGGCTTGCCCGCCGGGTCAACGACGCGCCCGCTCACCTTGCCGGTCGTGCCGGCAACGGCGAGCCACGGCACGACCGCCACCGCGAGCATGCACACGGCGGCGGCCAGTCGAAGACGGAGGGGCAGCATGTGGGGCGGAGTTCACCTCGCGCCGGCGGGGGAAGGGGTCCTCCGCCGGCGCCGCGAAGAAGGTCAGTTCACCTTGAGCATGCGGCCGTTCGCGCTCGCGAGCTCGACCCCGGTCGCGGGATCGATCATGCGCAGACGATACAGGTAGACGCCCGAACGCCACGACTGGCCGAGCACCTGGAGCTGCTGGGGGCCGGCGGCGAGACGACCGCCCGCAACCCGGCTCACGTGGCGCCCCTGCAGGTCGTAGACGTCGAGTCGAACGTCGGCCTCTCGGGGCAGCGAAAAGCGGACCGCGGTGCCGAACTTGAACGGGTTCGGATGACTGCCGAGCAGTGCGAGCGAAGGTCCCGCGGGGGTCGGATCGCCGTCGCCGACGCCGGTGACGAACTGGGTCGCCGACAGATGCGCCCACACCGGACCGCTCGTGCTGTCGTACTCGCGGAACCACCATGCCCGCGCGCCATACGTGTCCTCGGGCGCCGAGAACTGGTCGCCATCGATGTGCGTGATGCCCCAGTGAAGACGACGCTCGCCGAGTCCGGCCGGGTATCCGAGTCCGCGCAGGTTGACGACCAGCTCTGCCTGGTAACCGTTGTCGAGCGCCTGCGGCGGGTTGTCGACGACGGTTCCGGGCTTGAGGAACAGCCGCACGCGGGCGGTGCCGGAGGTGTCCTGCATCGTGGTCAGATAGTCGAGCGTCTTCGCCTGACCGGTCGGTCCGACCTGGAACGTGAGGCGCCGACCCTGCAGCACGTGATCGACCAAGTCGTGCAGCGTGTACTCATTGAGCGACACGCGGAAGCCGTCGTACAGGTTCTCATCGAGGCTGTACTGCACGAACTGGTCGCGGACGTCGAAGCCGAGGAACAGCGAGTCATCGCGCACGAAGTAGTAGACCGTCGCGTCGGCCGGATCCCCGATGAACGCCTGGTTGCCGGCGATCACCGGCTGATACTGACCGCTGAGCACCGGCCCGAGACCCGGGTAGGTCGCAAAGTTCGCATCGTCACCGTAGCGAATGTCGAAGTGCGGCGCGTGCGACCACACCTGGTCGTTCAGCTGACCGTCGATCGCGGGCACCGGGTAGTTGCCGGCGTTCGGAACGATCAACTCCGGGGCGACGACCGGAACCGCGCCCGATGCGATCGTCACGTTCGGACGCGCGAACAGACGCACCGAGTTGTAGCCCGCCGAGTTTCCCCACGGGCCCTGCCACCAGGTGCGGTTCACCGAGAAGAAGAAGCTCAGCGGGTTGGTCCAGAACCAGTCGCAGTCGTAGAGCGAGAGGTTGAACGCGACGATGTCGCCGTCGGCGTCCGTGATGTCGTAACCAACGCCCTCGAGGTTGAACATCATCTCGACCACCCAGCGCTTGTCGGTCGAATCGGCCGGGCTGATGCCGTCGGCATTCGTGATGCCGGTCACGACCGTGACCGCGTTCCAGTTGTCGATCTGGGTCGGAGTGCGTGCCGTGTCGGGCGGGAAGTTGCCCCACTTGCCGACGAAGCCCGGAAGCTTGTTGACCGCACGCGGGTTCTGCGAGGTGCCCGGGTACCACCACGAGTACAGGAACTCGGCCGGCGGCGCCGGATGCGCACCCACGACCGTCTTGTCCTTGAACTGCATGAGGATGCCGTCGAAGCGATTGAACTCCTCGGAGCCGCCGATCGAGCTGTCCGGCACGATCGCCGCCATGTAGAGGCGATTGCCGACGGTCAGGAACTTGATCGTGGCACGGGTCGGATCGACCGGCAGGATGCCGCCCTCCGCCTTGTAACCGCTGCCCGGAATGCCGGTGTCCTGCTGCCAGCGAATCTTGAGTGACTCGGCCTGCGCCCACGCCGGCTCATTGAGCAAACCATCCAGCGTGATCGCGGCTCCCCCGGTCGAGCGGGCCCAGAACACGTCCTGACGTGCAACCTGTGCGTGGGCCGTCGCGGCGAGAAACAGCGCGAGCGCCGCGACCGCGAAAATTCGGGCTCTCATGATGACTACCTCCAGCAGACGAGGTGCGAGGTGCAACACGGGAACGGGACGGACCGCGGTGGGCGATCCGGTTGGAATCAGGAGCTTGGCACCGCCGAGCCGTTGGCGGTCTGCATCACTCGATCAGGCGTGGCACCACTCGACTCGCGAACCACGAGCGAGGTCGGGAGAATCTCGTGCGGCATCGGCTGCCGCGGCCCGGGGGCCGCCACGCGCGCGAGACAGCCGAGCAGCAGCTGAACCGCGCGTTCGCCGAGGCGTGAAGCCTCGACTCGCACACTGGAGAGGCGTGGCGTGAGATAGCTGGCGATCGAAATGTCGTCGAAGCCGGCGAGTGCCACGTCGTCCGGGACGCGCAGTCCCGCCTGGCGAAGCGCACTCATCGCGCCGACCGCCATGCAGTCGTTCGCGCAGAAGATCGCGCCCAGGCGACGAGTGCGCGACAGCAACTCGCGCGTCGCCTCGAAGCCCGACGACTCGGTGAACGATCCTGTGACCTCGAGCCCCGGGGTCGCCGGCAGGCCGAGCTCGGCGAGCGCCTCGTGGTAGCCCTGCTGACGCTGGCGCGCATCGAGATTCGAAGGCGGTCCGCCGATGAAGGCGATCTCGCGATGACCCAGCGCCGCCAGGTGACGCACCATCGCGCGGGCACCCGTGACGTTGTCGGTGCTGACCGAGGCACAGCGAGTCGTCGTGAAGCCGGGATTGACGAGCACGATCGGAAAGCGCAGCGCCGATTCGTCGAACGGAGCCGAGTCGGCCAGATCGGGTGCCATCACGATCAAGCCGTCGATGCGTCCTCGCACCGTCTGGAGCGCGGTCAGCAGCTCGTTGGAATCGGCGTGGGAGCTCGAAACCACCAGGTGATAGCCCTCGCGCCGCGCCGTGAGATCGATGCCGCGAATCACCTCGGAGAAGAACTCGCCATAGAGGTCGGGCAGCAGCACGCCGATCGCGTTGGTCCGCTTGGTGATAAGGCTGCGGGCGGCACCGTTGGGCCAGTACCCCATGCGCTCCGCCACTTCGCGGACCCGTGAGGTCGTGTCTTCGCTCACGCGCGCGCTGGCGTTGAAAACACGTGAGATAGTGGCGATCGAGACGCCCGCCTCGCGGGCCACGTCACGAATGGTTGCCATGGGCACTCCGAAGGGCTGGGAGGGCCGCTCGCTCGGGAAAAGGCGGCGGGGTGAGTTCGTTGTGAAAACGATTACATCGCTGTCACTCCGCTGTCAACGCTTTGGTTGTGTGGCGAAGATTGTGGATGGCTGAAATGGGGCCAGGAAGGCCGAGAATTTCGCCGACTCGAGTCGTGAACCGGGTGTGCCAGAGCCCGATTTTCGGTGGTCGAACGTGCCGAATTCGAGGCATCAACAATCTTCGCCTCACAAGCTAATCATTGACAGGGAAGGCACTTGGATGTAAGCGGTTACACCCTCGCACTCGATTCGCCTCGTGCTCAAGCCCCATCCACACCTCGCCACCCCGCTGCTCAACTGCCTTCCGGAGGTCGAATGACCGTGTGGTCGGCTGGATGCGCCGGAATCTTCGCGCGACGTTGGGCGCTCCTGGTCGCGTTGGTGGTGGCACTTCCGATCGGGTCGTGTCGCGAGGCTCAGGTTCGATCGCAGGCGAGTGCGCTCGGGCTCTCCGAGCCCCGGGTCGAGGCGTTCGTCGACTCGCTCCAACGCCACAGCTTTCTCTACTTCTGGGAGCTCGGTGACACCACGCGGGGGCTCACTCCGGATCGCTACCCGACGCCTTCGTTCGCGAGCACCGGAGCGATGGGATTTGCGCTCACGTCCTATCCGATCGGAGCGGAACGCGGCTGGGTCACGCGCGCGGCGGCCGCCCGGCGCGTGCTGGCGACGTTGCGATTCCTCTGGACGGCGCCGCACGACTCGAGCGCCAGCGCCACCGGGTATCGCGGCTTCTACTACCACTTCCTCGAGCCCGGCACCGGGCGTCGATTCGAGCAGGTCGAACTTTCGACCGTCGACTCCGGCCTGCTGCTCGGGGGGGCGCTGTTCTGCCAGTCGTACTTCGATCAAGGTGATGCTGCCGAAGTCGAGATTCGAGCGCTCGCCGAGTCGCTCTATCGCCGCGTCGACTGGAAGTGGGCCCAGGTGCGCCCACCGACGATCGCGCTGGCCTGGAGCCCGGAGGAAGGCTTCATTCCCTACGACTGGCGGGGCTACAACGAGGCGATGATCATGATGATTCTGGCGCTCGGCTCGCCGACTCATCCGGTCGAGCCCGAGGCGTGGCAGGCGTGGACCCAGAACTACCAGTGGGGCACGTTCGAGGGCCACGAGCACCTGGGATTTCCGCCCCTGTTCGGGCACCAGTACTCGCACATCTGGGTGGACTTCCGCGGCATCGCCGATTCGTACATGCGCGCGAAGGGCATCGACTATTTCGAGAACTCGCGCCGCGCGACCCTCGCCCAGCGCGACTATGCGATCCGGAATCCCAACGGCTGGAAGGACTACGGAGCGGAGGTGTGGGGCCTCTCGGCATGTGACGGGCCCGTCGACACGACGCTCATGCTGCTCGGCAAGTCGCGCAAGCTGCGCACCTACTCCGCGCGCGGAGCGGCGTTCTTCCACGTCGAGGACGATGGCACGCTGGCTCCGACTGCGGCCGCGGGCTCGATCGCATTCGCGCCCGAGGTGGTGATTCCCTCACTGATGGCGATGCGAGAAAAATACGGCGCACCGCTCTATGGACGATATGGATTCCTCGACGCGTTCAATCCCTCGCTCGACCAGCCCATTCGGCTGCAGCATGGTCAGGTGGTCCCGGGCGTCGGCTGGTTCGACACGGACTGGCTCGGAATCGACGAGGGGCCGATCGTGTGCATGATCGAGAACCTGCGCTCCGAACTGGTGTGGAAACACATGCGGACCAATCCTCATCTGATTCGTGGACTGCGCCGCGCCGGCTTCACGGGCGGCTGGCTCGACCGCGCACCCTCCGCTCCATGAGGAGCTCCGCGCGCGCCATCGCGTGGTGTTTGATCGCCGTGCTGCCCGCATTCGTGAGCTGCGCGCCGGCGCCGAATCAGGTGACGCTGCGCTTCTGGGCGATGGGCCGCGAGGGCGAGGTGGTCGAGGAGCTGGTGCGGGACTTCGAACTCGAGAATCCCGGCGTGCGCGTCGAAGTCCAGCAGATCCCGTGGTCGGCCGCACACGAGAAGCTGCTCACCGCGCAGGTCGGCGGATCAGCGCCCGACCTCTCGCAGCTCGGCAATACCTGGATCGCCGAGTTCGTGGCGCTGCGCGCACTGCGGCCGCTCGATGGATTCGTCGACACCTCGAGCACCGTGTCGGCGCGTGGTTTCTTCGCCGGAAGCTGGGATGGCAACGTCGTCGACGGCCAGGTGTACGGACTGCCCTGGTATGTCGACACGCGCGTGCTCTTCTATCGGCGCGATCTGCTCGCACAGGCCGGCTACCGTGAGATGCCGACCACCTGGGCCGAGTGGCGACGCGCGATGGAAGCGATCAAGCGCGTGGTGGGACCGGAGCGATTTGCGATCTTCCTTCCGGTCAACGAATGGAATCCACCCATGATCCTGGGGCTCCAGGCGGGCTCTCCGATCCTGCGCGACAATGCGACGCGCGGCGCGTTCTCGCAGCCGGAGTTCGCGGGCGCATTCACGTTCTTCGTCGACCTGTTCAAGAGCCACCTCGCTCCGCCGCTCTCGAACAGCGAGATCGCGAACATGTACCAGGAGTTCGAACGCGGCTACTTCGCAATGGTGATCACCGGTCCCTGGAACCTCGGCGAGTTCCGGCGCCGATTGTCTCCCGCGGCGCAATCGCAGTGGACCACCGCCCCGCTGCCGGGCCCCGACGGCCCGGGGCTCTCGATGGCCGGCGGATCCTCGCTCGTGATGTTTCGCGGCACCCGTCACCCCGAGGAAGCGTGGAAGCTGATGGAGTTCCTGTCGCGGCCCGATCAGCAGGTGCGCTTCTACGAGCTCACCGGCGATCTGCCGGCCCGCGTCGAAGCGTGGCGCGACTCTGCGCTCACACGCGATCCTGCGACCGCGGCCTTCGGACGCCAGATGGAACGCGTCGCACCGTGGCCCAAGGTGCCGGAGTGGGAGCCGATCGCGATCCGGCTGCAGGATTGGGCCGAGCGCGCGGTGCGCGGCAGCGTCGCCCCCGACGTGGCACTCCGCTCGCTCGATCGCGAGGTCGATCGCATGCTCGAAAAACGGCGCTGGCTGCTGGAGCACAGGCGATGATCGCGCGGCCCTCGGCGCGGCGATGCCTGGAGCGAACGCGATGACGGTGCGCGCGTTGCGGAGGCAGGATGCGACGGCGTGGGTGTTCCTTGCGCCGGCCCTGATCCTGATCGCGGTGTTCTTCGTGGTGCCGGTCGTCACCGGATTCGTGATGAGCTTCACCGACTTCGACATCTACGCGATCGGCGATCCCTCGGTCGCTCGCTGGATCGGCGGGCGCAACTACCAGCAGGCGCTCACCGACCCCGAGTTCTGGAACGCGCTGCGCAACACCTTCGTCTACGTGCTGGTCGGCGGCCCGCTGTCGGTGGCGGCATCGCTGGTCGCCGCGGTGCTCGTGAACGCGAAGCTGGCGCGCTTCAAGTCGACCTTTCGCGTGATTTTCTACATGCCGGTCGTCACCACGCTGGTCGCGGTCGCGATCGTGTGGCGCTACCTCTACCACCCGCGCTACGGACTCATCGACTCCGCGCTGGCGGGGCTCGGTATCCAGGGCCCCGACTGGCTCGGCGATCCGCACCTCGCGCTGTTCTCGATCATCATCCTCGCGGTGTGGAAGAACTTCGGCTACAACATGCTGATCTTCGTCGCCGGGCTGCAGAGCATCCCCGCGGAGCACTACGAGGCCGCGCGGCTCGACGGTGCGGGCGGCCTCGCTCAGTTCCGCCACATCACGCTGCCGGCGCTCGCCCCCACCTTCCTGTTCGTCGGGATCAACACCATGGTGGCGAGCTTCCAGCTGTTTCCGGAGCCCTACGTGATGACGCAGGGCGGACCGCTTCGCAGCACCGTCAGCATTGTGCTGCTCATGTACGAGCAGGGCTTCCGATGGTGGCGCCTCGGGCTCGCGTCCTCGATCGCGTTCCTGCTGTTCGGGATCATGCTGATTGGCGCGATGATCCAGTTGCGCATCCAGAAGGGTCGTGGCGCATGAAGCGCGCGGGGCCGGCAGTGTTGGTGAACGCCACGCTCGTGATCCTCGCGGCGCTGACGCTCGTTCCGCTGGCGTGGATGATCTCGGCGTCGCTGATGCCGGCCGGCGAGGCGAATCAGTTTCCGCCGCCGCTGCTGCCGAGCCGTCCGACGCTCGACCATTACCGTGAGCTGTTCACGCGCCTCAATCTGGGGCGCAATTTCCTCAACAGCCTGTTCGTCACGGTGGTCACCACCGCCGTGTCGGTGATGCTCAATGCGATGGCCGGCTATGCGTTCGCAAAGCTCAAGTTCCGTGGGCGCGATGCGCTGTTCCACATTCTGCTCGGCGCGCTCGTGATCCCGACGCAGGTGGGGATGCTGCCGTTGTTCCTGCTGCTGCAGAAGATGGGCTTCCTCAACACGATGTTCGGCGTGATGGTGCCGTACCTGTGCAGCGTGTTCGGCATCTTCATGGTGCGCCAGTACGCGCTCTCGATCCCCGACGACCTGCTCGACGCTGCGCGCATCGACGGCGCGTCCGAGAAGCGGATCTTCTGGGAGGTGGTGCTGCCGGTCATCCAGCCGATCCTCGCGGTGCAGGCGGCCTTCAACTTCCTCGCGACCTGGAACGACTTCCTGTGGCCGCTGATCGTGCTGTCCGACGAGAAGCGCTTCACGCTGCCGGTCGCGATCGCAAGCCTGGTCGGCGAGCACGTGCAGGACACCGAACTGATGATGGCGGGCGCAGTACTCACGGTGCTGCCGGTGGTGGTGCTGTTCCTCGCCCTGCAGCGCTTCTACGTGGAGGGCGTGATGATGGGGAGCACCAAGGGATGAGCGCACCGACACACTCGCCGGTGCTGATGCTGGTGCTCACGATGCTGCTGAGCTCCGCTGCAATCGCGCGCCCCGCGTGTGGCGCCGTCACGGTGCTCGACGCCTTCGAGGACGCCTCGGTCTGGAAGCCGCTGCCGGCGAGCGGTGTGCAGATGCGACTCTCGGTCGAGCCCGGAGAGACGGGCAACGCGCTGCGCGTCGATTTCGATTTCCAGAAAGGCGGCGGCTACGCGGTGCTTCAGCGGCCGCTCGCACTCGAGCTGCCGCCCAACTATCGCTTCCGCGTGCGCGTGAAGGGGGCGACCGCCCCTCAGACACTCGAGTTCAAGCTGCTGGATCCGAGTGGCGAGAACGTGTGGTGGAAGAACCGACGCGACTTCGTCTTCCCGCGCACCTGGGAAACCGTCACCACCAAGCAGCGCCAGATCGAGTTCGCATGGGGTCCCGCCGGCGGCGGCCCGATGAAGCGCGTCGCCGCCATCGAGTTCGCGATCACCGCGGGCAGCGGCGGCAAGGGCACGGTGTGGTTCGACGAATTGTCGTTCGAGGAGCTCGCAGCGCCCAGCGCCACGCCTCCCCCGCTCGCAGCTCGTGCCTCGTCGTCGGTTGCCGGCTTCGCGGCGTCCCGCGCGGCCGACGCCGATTCGAGTACCGCGTGGCGCTCGAGTGCCCAGGACGCCGCGCCGTGGCTGGAACTCGATCTCGGCGCCGAGCGCGAGTTCGGCGGGCTGAAACTGCAATGGGAGGACGCGAATCCCCCCGGCGACTATGACGTCCGCCTGTCCTCCGACGGCGTCGCGTGGCGCACGGCGCGCGAGGTGCGTGGCGGTAACGGCGGGACCGATTGGCTGTCGCTGCCCGAGAGTGAAGCGCGCCTGATCCGCATCGCGACGCCGAGCAGCAAGCGCGCGCGCGCGCGTTCGATCGGGCTCGCCGATGTTTCGCTGCTGGCGCTCGAACTCGGGGCGTCGGCGAATGCGTTCTACGAACGCATCGCGCGAACGGCCCCGCGCGGCCACTATCCGCGCGGCATGCGCGGGGAGATGCAGTTCTGGTCGGTGGTCGGCTCCGCCGGTGGTGGCGACGAGAGCTTCGTCTCGGAGGACGGCGCGGTCGATCTGGGTACGGGCCAGCCGTCGATCGAGCCGTTCCTGTGGGTCGACCACCGGTTGTGGACGTGGGCGGATGTCCGCTCCGCTCAGACGCTGCGCGACGGGCGACTGCCGATTCCCTCGGTCACCTGGAGCGGTGCACCGGTCGAGCTGACCGTGACCGCGGCGCCGATGTCCGCGCCCGAACTGCCGGGCCTGCGCACGCTGGTGGTCTATCGCGTCGTGAATCGGAGCGCCACACGCCGCGCGGGCACGTTGTTCCTGGCCGCGCGACCGTTTCAGGTCAATCCGCCGGCCCAGTTCCTGAATCAACTCGGCGGGGTCGCGCCGCTCGCCACACTCGCGCGGGTCGGCGATCGCATCGATCTCGGCGAGGGCGCGAGCGTGCATGCCGCACCGTCACCGACCGGCTGGGGCGCGGCAACCTACGATGCCGGTGACGTGGTCGAGTATCTGGCGCGCGGGGTCGTGCCGCACGCGCGCGCGGTTCGGGATCCATTCGCTCGCGCATCGGGTGCACTCGCTTACGCATTCGACCTGCGGCCCGGCGACTCGTTGCGCGTGGCCCTCGAGCTGGATCACCCGCGGTCCGCAGACGCGACGCTGGCTCCCGAGGGTCCCGGGCGCGTTCGAGTCTCGTCGTGGGTGACGCCGCTGATCGAGGGCGAAGTTCGCGACTGGAGCGAGCTGCTGGGCAGCGCCGAGATCCGGCTGCCGCCCTCGGCGCGCGAAGTCGAGCGCTCACTGGCCGCTCAGATCGCCTGGATCCACGTCAATCGCGACGGCCCTGCGATTCAGCCGGGATCCCGAGCCTACGCGCGTTCGTGGATTCGCGACGGCTCGCTGACTTCGTCCGCGCTGCTGCGCTGGGGGCAGCCGGAGCCGGTCAAGCGCTTCCTCGAGTGGTTCGCTCCGTTCCAGTACGGCGATGGAAAGGTGCCGTGCTGCGTGGATGCGCGCGGCTCGGATCCGGTCCCCGAGCACGACAGTCACGGTCAGTTCATCTACCTGCTGGCCGAATACCTTCGTCACACGGACGATCGCACCACGGCCGCGAAGCTGTGGCCGCATGCGCTGGCCGCCGCTGGCTACATCGATTCGCTGCGCCACCAGCGGCTCGGCGCGCAGTGGCGCGCGCGCTCGCGGGCCGAGTTCTTCGGCATCCTGCCGCCCTCGATCAGTCACGAGGGCTACTCGGCCAAGCCGATGCATTCCTACTGGGACGACTTCTGGGCGTTGCAGGGCCTCGAAGATGCCGTCTACCTCGGCGAGACGCTGGGACACCCGGCCGCCGCGCGCCACATCGACTCGGTACGCGCAGCGTTCCGGCGCGATTTCGCCGCCTCGATTCGAGCCACGCAGCGCCGTCACCGCATCGGCTACGTGCCCGGCTGCGCGGATCTCGGCGACTTCGACGCGACCTCCACGACCATCGCGGTCTCGCCCGTGCAGGCGATGGACGTCGCGCCGCCCGGAACGATCCTCAACACCTTCGAGCGCTACTGGGACTTCTTTCGCAAGCGCCGTGACGGCCGCGAGAAGTGGGAAGCCTTCACGCCCTACGAGATCCGCAACGTCGGGGCGTTCGTGCGTCTCGGATGGCGTGACCGCGCGCAGGAACTGTTGTCGTGGTTCCTCGAGCACCGCTCGCCGGCCGGGTGGGCCCAGTGGGCCGAAGTGGTGTGGAACGCCCCCGATCGCGCGCGCTTCGTCGGCGACATTCCGCACACCTGGGTGGGCTCCGACTACGTGCGCTCGGTGCTCGACCTGTTCGCGTTCGAGCGCGAGCGCGACGACGCGCTGGTGATCGGTGCGGGCATTCCCGACTCCTGGCTTCGAGAGGGTGAAGGAGTTGCGGTGCGCGACCTGAACACCTGGTACGGCCGGCTGTCCTACCGGATGCGCGCGGAGGGGCGCGGCGTGGTCGTGGAGATCGCGGCAGGCCCGCGCATTCCGCGGGGCGGGCTGGTCGTCGCGGCTCCGGGCATCCACTCCCGCTCGCGCGCGACTCTGAACGGCAAGTCGCTGACGATCACGTCCCAGGGCGAAGTCGTGGTGCGGTCACTGCCTGCGACGGTTCTGCTGACGCCATAATCACGAACCCCGCGCTGCGGTCGCAGGCCGATGGGCTCGGCGCCAAGCGCAATCACCATTGCGCTCGCGCGGCGCGGCGCGCAAGGTGGCGAACATGACGAACTTCCCGCGGCACCTCGCCGGCATTCTCGCGCTTGGACTGCTCAGCCTCTCGCCTGCCCACGCCTGGGCACTGCGACATGGCGACATTCTGGTGGCCGATCGCATGAACGGCTTGATCCTCGTGGACGCGGCCGGCACCGAACAGCGTCTGTTCACGGGTTACATCAACGGCCATGGGTACACGGATGTCACCACGAATGCGGCCGGTGACGTGTACGCCCTCGACGGTCCGGGTGGGACCATCTATCGCATCGACTCTTCGACCGGAGCGGCCACGTTCGTGAGCGGGGGCGGAACCCTGCAGTCACCGCTGACCCTCGACATCGGACCCGACGGCTATCTCTACGCGGTCAACGGGGGCGCATCCCAGGGAGTGATCCGGATCGACGCGATCACCGGCCAGCAGTCGATGATCAAGCCCGGGATCATCTACTCGTTCGCGATCACCTCCGATACCCTGGCGTATGTCGCGCTGGCGGATTCGGTCATTCAGCCGAGCTTTCACGTGTGCCGACTCGATCTCTCGACCGGCGTCACCACTCGCGCGGCGAACACGGCGTTCATGAATCCCTACGCCATGGCCGCGACTGCGGATGGAAACATTCTGATCACCGAGTACTTTGCGAAGGCCGTGTCCAAGGTCTTTCCCGAGATCGGCGCCGTGGCTCCGGTGTCATCCGGAAACTCGTTCAAGACACCGTTCGGGGTCGCGGCCGAGGAAGATGGAATGATCCTCGTCGCGGACAATCAGGGCGAAATCGGGTGCCATCCGGCAGGCGACCCACCGGTCTGCTCGGGGGCTCTCTTCCGGGTCGATCCCATCACCGGCGCCCAGGTGATCGTGTCCGAGCAGGGCCACTTCCTCGACATCGCGGGAGTCGAGATCTACCGCGGCCCGACCACACCGACGCCGACGCGCAATGCGTCGTGGGGCCAGCTCAAGGCGAACTATCGCTGAGTGGGAGTGAGCGGCGTGCGGTCTTCGAGCGCGGCGCCGCGAGTCCGGATTACTTCCCGATAGAATTCGCCGCTCGCCTTGACGGTGCGCTGCTGGGTCTCGTAGTCCACATGCGCAAGGCCCATGCGAATCGAGTAGCCGCTCGCCCACTCGAAGTTGTCGAGCAGCGACCACGCGTAGTAACCGCGCACGTCGACGCCCTCGCGAATCACCTGGCGAACCTGCGCGAGGTGCGAGCGGTAGTAGTCGACGCGGCGCGGATCCTCGATGCGTCCGTCGGTCGCGCGCGCGGGATCGGCGAATGCGCCGCCGTTCTCGGTGACGTAGATCGGAATCGCGCCGTAACGTTCCCGCACCCACCGCAGAATACGACCGAAGCTCGGCGGATGGACCTCCCAGCCGGTCGTCATGCGCAACTCCTCCGCCACCGGCACACCGGACTCGAACACCGGAGCCCGGGCCGGATCGTGCCGGGTCACCTTGCGCGTGTAGTAGTTGACGCCCAGGAAGTCGAACGGTTCCTGGATGCGCGCCAGATCGGCCGTGTCGTGCCGAGGCCACGCATCGCCGAAGATCTCGCCCATTTCACTCGGATAGCGGCCGAGAAAGACGGGGTCGAGGTATTGGCGGTTCATGTAGGCGTCGGCGCGCACCACCGCCGCGCGATCGGCCGCGGAGTCGCTCGCGGCATCCTTGGGCTCGAGGTTCACCACCAACCCGACCTGATGTCGCCCCACCGCCCGGTAGGCTCGCACCGCCTCCGCATGTGCGAGCAGCAGGTGATGCGACGCGATCGGAGCCTCGTACACATTCGCGTGCCCCGGCGCATTCACGCCGAACAGATACCCGGCATCCACCACGACCCACGGCTCGTTCAGTGTGCACCACAGCGCGACCCGATCGTCGAACGCGCCGTACATCGCGGTCGCGTAGTCCGCGAACCACCCGACGATGTCGCGATTGAGCCACCCGCCCTGATCGTCGAGCGCCGCGGGCAGGTCCCAGTGATAGAGCGTCACCATCGGGCGAATGCCGGCCGCGAGCAGCGCATCGATGAGGCGGTCGTAGAAAGCGACACCGGCCGGATTCAGAACGCCGCGTCCGTCAGGCATCACTCGCGACCACGAAATACTGAGACGATAGCTGGTGAGTCCGAGCGACTTCATCAGCTCGATGTCGGCCGGCCATCGGCGGTAGTGATCACATGCGATGTCGCCGGTGTCGCCATTCAGCACCCGCCCCGGCGTGTGCGCGAAGCGATGCCAGATGCTGGGACCCGCGCCATCGGCCAGTGGCGAGCCCTCGATCTGGTACGCCGAGGTTGCCGCACCCCACAAGAAGCCGTCCGGAAACCGGACGTCGTCGCTCGTCGACACGGGATCTCCCTCAATGACACGGGCGCCCGACCGAGGCCGGGCGCCCGCGAATTGCTGCGTGCGGCGAAGACTACCGGTAGAGCGACTTCAGACGACCCCACGTGCTCTTCTGAGCCGACGTGGCGCAGTCGAAGCAGGTGAAGCTGATGTCTTCCCAGTTCACGACGTAGGTGCGACCGGTTCCGGCCGTACCGTTGTTGGTCTGCGCCATGCCACCGACGTAGGCCGGGTCGAGCATGCCCCACTGGCCGTGCGGCGGATCTTCGGCCGGGTTGGCCTGGTCGAACGGCAGCGGTCCGCTGGTGTAGCTCACGTTGTTGTAGACCACGCGATACTCGATCGTCGCCGGGCTGCCCGAGCTCAGACCGTTCTCGTGGTACTCGATCTCCATCGTGATCTTGCCACCGGTGTAGCGCAGGTTGTGGCCGGCCGGGTTGCTGAACGAGTAGAACGGCAGACGACCGTCGAAGCATGCGATCTCGCCGTCCGGAATGCGCGCCTGGATGCGGCCGCCGGCGTCCGGCGACCACCACGGAGCGACTTCGAGACCGGCTTCACACGTGCCCGAGCCGACGATCTCCATCACGGCCGAGTACTTGAAGTCGTTGTTGTTTCCGAACACCGCTGAACTCGAGCCGTCCGTCGAGAAGCGCCAGTTGTGGCGATTCGCGAACCCGACGCACAGATCCGACCACGCATCCGTGATGCTGATCGAGCTCGGGTAATTGTTGACGGTGGTGACCGTCGACAACGGACAGTCATTGAAGATTCGCTCGGTGACCACGCCGGTGATCGGCACTGGAGTCGCATTTGCGACGCCGGCGGCCATCGCCAACGTAAACACCGAGAGCAGCGCCAGACTGGTGTAACCGATCCGCTTCATCGTTGCCTCCTGGGGTTTGAAGCACTGGGTACAGTCGCGGATCCGACAGTGAGAAGGACCTGCTGGCTTGCACGGAGGCGGCTTTCGCACGGCCGCGCGCGTGAAAACCTTTACATGCGAGCTCCATGGCGGTCAACGGAAATGTCTTCCGTTCGAACGATCACATGGGGTTCGAGGTCGGTCAACGGAAATGTCGGGCTGTTTCATGGTGTTGCGCGACACCAAAACTGCTGTGAACCCGCACGCCTCCGATCGGTCATGAAACTGACTCGCTCGTTTTCATGAGCCTCCAACTGCTCGCAGCCCATCCGGTTGGCGAACCGGGCCGCCACACAACAGGTGCCCTGCGAGGCGCATGCTTGGTGCGCGGGGGATCGTCGACTAGGGTGTTCCGGTCCGCAATCCTCCGCCACTCCCTTCGCGTCGCCCTTCGACCTCGGGCCGCCGCGCCCCGGCCCTTTCCACCATGCCCGTCGACCCGACTGCGATCCGTTCGGACGCCCGCGCCGCTGCGCGGCCCGTGCCCGCGGGGCGCCCTGCGCCGCTCGGCACTCTGCTCTCGAACGGGCGCCTGAGATCGCTGCTGACGCGGCGCGGAACCGGTAGTACCGCGCGCGGCGAAGTGGCGCTGACGCGCTGGGTTCCGGATGCGCTCGAGGATCTTCATGGCGTGGCGATTCACCTGCGCGACCTGGATCGGGGTCGACACTGGGTCGTGAGCGGTTGTGGCGTGCCCGACGACGACGAGGCACGCGATGCGTTCGAGTCACCGGGATCCTTGACGCTGACGCATTCTGCCGACGGGCTCGACACCCATCAGACGTGCTGGGTCGATCGCGATCGCGACGCCGAGCTGCGCACGCTCGTGATTCGCAATTCGAGTGAAGCGCAACGCTCGCTCGAGTTGACCACCTGCATCGAAGTGGTGCTGCAGTCGGCGACCGCCGACGCATCGCATCCGGTTTACTCGAAGCTGTTCGTACAGACCGAGTGGCGGCCCGAGGCACGCGCGCTGCTGGCACGCCGCCGTCCGCGCGGAGCCGACGAGCATCCCCCGGTGCTGCTGCACGCGTTCGAAGGTCCCGGCACGCTCGAGTACGAGAGCGACCGCGCGCAGTTCCTCGGGCGGGGCCGCCACCCGCGCACTCCGGCGGCACTCGATCCCGGCGTGAAGCTGAGCGGTGGCGTCGGAAACGTGCTCGACCCCGTGCTGGCGCTGCGCCGCACGTTCACGCTGGCACCCGGGGCGTCCGCGAGCTTCGAGCTGGCGCTCTTGATCGGCGATTCCACTGCCGAAGCACTCGCCATGCGCGACGCGCTGCTGGCGTCTGGCAATCCGGCGCGCTCGCGCGTCGCGGCTCACGAGGCCGAGGTCGCGCGTCGCCAGCGCGCCGGCGTCTCCGATGCCGAAGCGAACGCCTTCCATGCACTCGCCTGCGCGATGCTCTACGGCGATCCCGCCTTGCGCGCTCCGCGCGCTGCGTGGTCTCGGTCCCCCGCCTCCGCCGCGACGCTCGCGGAGATCGGGCTCGAGGGCACGGCGCCGCTCGTGATGGTGGACGCGGATGCGCCGGCCGGCGCGAACTCGCTGGCGACGCTGCTGCGCGCCCGGCGCTACTGGAAATCGCTCGGACTCGAGACCCGGCTGCTCGTGCTCGCCACTGACTCCGCGGTGATCGAAGCCGCAGGCGGCGTGCCCTCGAACGACGAGCTCGTGACCTGGTCACCCGCGGCCCTCGGCGAATCGCAGCGCCGTGTCGCGGCAACCTGCGCGGCGCTTCATGTGACGGGCGATCTGCCCGCGCCGGCCGCGCACGCGATCGCCACTCGGTCGACCACCGCTTGCGTCGCGAGCCTGACGGCTTCGGAGGCGCCACGCGCCGGGCCCCGCGCCGACCCCCGAAACACGTCGGGCGAGGGCGCCGCGGCGTCCGCGCTCGCGCACTTCAACGGTATCGGCGGCTTTTCACCCGCCGGCGACTATGTGATGCGGCTGCAGCATGTCCCGGGACGTGGCCTCGCGTTGCCGCCGATGCCGTGGACCAATGTGATGGCGACGCCGGACTTCGGTTGCGTGGTCAGCGAGACCGGTGCAGGAGTGACTTGGAGCCGCAACAGCCGCGAGCATCGGCTCACCCCCTGGTCGAATGATCCGCAGCGCGATCCGCACTCCGAGGCGCTCTACCTTCGCGACGACGCGAGCGGTCACTTCTGGTCTCCGCAGCCGGGACCTGCGCCTGCGCCCGCCGACTACGAGGTGACGCACGCCCCCGGCGCCAGCACCTGGACGCTGACGTGGGATGGCCTCGAGCACCGCACCGCGGTATTCGTCGCACCGCATCATCCGGCGCGCGTCTCCCGCTTCGAGGTGACGAATCAGAGCGGTCGAGCGCGGCGGCTGTCGCTGTTCTCGTGCACCCGGCTGGTGCTCGGCGGACTGCCGGGCGAGCCGGGCCTCGAGCTCGACTACGACTCCTCCTGCGAGGCGCTGATCGCACGTCGCACGCTCGCGGGCACGTTCGGGGACGGACTGACGTTCGCTGCGTTGATCGCCGCACCGGGAAGCGTGCTTCGCCACCACGACGATCGCGCGAGCTTCCTGGGTGCCGCGGGGCGGCCGGAACGTCCGCACGTCGTGGCGGCGGGTCAAGGGCTCGGCGATCGAACTCCCGAGGAATTCGCGTCACGGCAGCCGATGGAGCCTGCGGCACTGCTCCAGTCGAGCTTCGAGCTGGCACCGGATGCCACCGTCATCTGCTCGGTGGTGCTCGGCGAGAGCACCGATCGTGACACGCTCGTGCGCACTCTCGCCGCCCTGCGCGCACCGGGCGCCATCGATGAGCAACTCGAGGAGGCGCGCGCGGCGTGGCAGCGACGCTTCGAGGGGCTGCAGATTCGCACTCCCGAACCCGTGATCGACCAGATGGTGAATCGCTGGTTGCCCTACCAGAACCTGAGTTGCCGCATCTGGGGACGCTCCGCGTTCTACCAGTCGGGCGGCGCGTTCGGATTTCGAGATCAGCTGCAGGACTCCTCGGGGTTCGTGTGGCTCGAGCCGGCGCTGGCGCGCGCTCAGATCGTGCTGAACGCGGCGCACCAGTTCATCGAGGGCGACGTGCTCCACTGGTGGCATCCGCCGACCGATCGCGGCATGCGCACCCGGTTCGCAGACGACCTGTTGTGGCTGCCGTATCTCGCGAGCGCCTACGTGAACGCGACCGGCGATGCAGGCGTGCTCGACGAACTCACGCCGTTCGTGAGCGCACGCGCACTCGAAGCCGGCGAGCAGGAGGCGTTCCTGCAAGCGCAGACCACCGACATCACCGCGAGCGTCTACGAACACGCCGCCCGCGCGATCGATCGGTCGCTTGCTCTGGGTGCGCACCAGCTGCCGCTGTTCGGCTGCGGCGACTGGAACGACGGCATGAATCGCGTCGGCCACGACGGCCGCGGCGAGAGCGTGTGGATGGCGTTCTTCCTGCACGCGACGATTGCCGGGTTCGCGCCGCATGCCGATCAGCGCGGCGAGCCGGAGCGCGCCGCGCGCTGGCGCGCGCATCAGAAGCAGCTCGAACAGGCGCTCGAGCAGGCCGGCTGGGACGGCGCCTGGTATCGCCGCGGCTACTACGACGACGGCACGCCGCTGGGCTCGCATGCGAGCGACGAGTGTCGCATCGATGCGCTCGCGCAAGCCTGGTCGGTGCTCTCGAGTGCCGTCCCTCGCGAGCGCGCCGAGCAGGCCATGCGCTCGGTCGAAGAGCATCTGGTCTCGGAGCGCGACGGCATCATCCGCCTGCTCGCGCCCCCGTTCGAAAACACGCCCCACGATCCGGGCTACATCAAGGGCTACGTGAAGGGCGTGCGCGAGAACGGCGGCCAGTACACGCACGCCGCGCTGTGGGTGGTGCGCGCCATGGCCGAGCTGGGATGGAATCACCTCGCCGCGCGTCGCCTCGCGATGTTGAGCCCGATCCATCAGGCGCGCGACGCGGCGGCCGTTGCGCGCTATCAGGTCGAGCCGTACGTGGTCGCGGCCGATGTGTACGGCTCCGAACCGCACGTCGGGCGCGGCGGCTGGACCTGGTACACCGGATCGGCGGGCTGGATGTATCGCGTCGCGATCGAATCGGTGCTCGGCATGACGCTCGAGCATGGCGAGTTCCTGCGCCTGGCGCCCTGCATTCCCGACGAGTGGCCGGAGGCGAACATCGATTGGCAGGTGCCCGGCACCCACTCGCGGTATCGCATCCGCTATCGGAATCCCAATCGCCGCGCGCGCGCCGTGACCGCCGCGACGCTCGACGGCGCGCCGCTCGCGATCGACCGCGGTGCCGTGCGGGTTCCACTCGAGCGCGCCCCGGGCAGCCACGAGGTCGTGGTCACGCTGGGCTGAGCCGCCGGTTCCTCCCGCGCGGGTGCGATTGGTCCCTCGATTCCAACCCCGCGGGATCCGGCAACGACTGAGTGGCGACCACGTCGAGGGCCGCCCGCCCGCCGGACACTCCACTCCCGGGAGAACCGCTCATGATTCGTCGTTCCGATGCCGCGCTCGCGGCGATGCTCGTGATGTCCGCGACCCTGCTGGCGCCGCGCCGCATGGAAGCCGCGCCGCCGGTCGATCCCTACCAGGTCGGCATCCAGAAGCTCGACGAGGGCGAGTGGGCCGAGGCGCTCCCGATCTATCGCAGGATCACCGCGGAGAATCCGGCGTACCCGTGGGGCTGGATGGGACTCGGCTGGTCGCTGCACTACACGGGCGAGTTGAAGGCCGCGCTGCCCGCGTACCGGCGCGCGCTCGAACTCGGCGCCCTTCCACCTCAGCGCGTGTGGCTCGAGATCGCGCGTTGTCAGGCGGCGAATCTCCAGCCCGACTCGGCGCTCGACGCTCTCGACCAGGCACTCGCGGCGGGGTTGCCACGCGTGCACACGCTGCGCTCCGACCGACGCCTGGCCGCGCTGTGGGCTCACCCGCGCTTTCGCGCCATGACCGGTTGGGTCGACTCGGCCCGTGTCTCGCGCACCGCCGGCTGGTCGAGCGACTTGCGCTTCCTGCGGCGCGAGATCGATCGGGTCTATCCGGTTGCACTTTCCGAGCGGGTGAAGGGACAACTCGACAGCGCCGTGGCGGCGACCGAGCGCGCGGTGTCGAGGCTCGACGACGATGCGCTCGGCGTGCGCGTCATGCAGCTCGCTCGCCTGCTCGGCGACGGCCACTCCGAGGCGACCCCGCCCTTTCAGGACGGTCCGCGCGAGGCTGCGCTTCCGGTGCTGTTCGGCGCCTTCGACGACGGCGTGTTCGTGACCGCGACCGACTCGAGCCACCAGGAACTGCTGTGGGCGCGTGTGATCGCGGTCGAAGCGGTCGGGATCGACGCCGCGTTTCGGCGCCTCGACAGCGTGTGCTCGCAGGACAATCCGATGCGCGTGCTCTCGGTCGCGCCCCGCCAGCTCCGATATCCGCAGATCCTGCATGCCCTCGGGATCGCAGCGCGAGGCGATCGTGTCACGCTGACGCTGATCGACCGCACCGGACGCTCGCGCACCGCCACGCTGGCGAAGCAGCCGGGCGACCCGGCGCGCTGGATTCGTCGTCCGGCCGACGCACGCACGGAGCTGCCGCGCTTCATCCGCGATCGCTCCCAGTACCACGTGCTGCGCTACGAGCGGGCGACGCGCGAGCTGGTCGCCCAGTACAACACCTGCGCCGATGCCGACACCCAGTCGGTCGAGCAGTACGCCGAACGGCTCGCGCGGTTCATCGACTCGCACGACGTCGAGCGGCTGATCGTCGACCTGCGCTGGAACGGAGGCGGCGACAACTTCCTCAATCGACCGCTGCTGGAGGCGATCGTGCAGGCGCGCAAGGTCAACCGCGCCGGGCACCTGTTCGTGATCGCGGGACGCCACACCTTCTCGGCGGCGATCTGCTTCGCGGCGCAGCTCGACCGCTTCACCCACGCCATGTTCGTCGGCGAGCCGACCGGATCGAGCCCGAACTTCGTCGGCGAGACCAATCCGGTGCTGCTGCCCTACAGCGGCGTCCAGGTCGGCGTTTCGAATCTCGCCTGGCAGAACTCGGCGGCCACCGACCATCGGCTGTGGATCCCGCCGCGCATTCCGGTGCCGTGGCGATTCGCCGACTGGCGCGAAGGTCGTGACACGGCGATGGAAGCGATCCGCAACTTCCGCGTCGGCTCCTAACGCCCGCGTGGCGTCAGCGTCATCAACGGCAGCACCATCTCTTCGATCGAAACGCCGCCGTGCTGAAACGAGCCGCGGTACTGACGCTCGAACTCGTGGAAGCGCGTCGGGTAGACGAAGTAGTAGTCCTCCCGGCACAGCACGTAGTTCTTGTTCACTCCGTCATCCGGCAGCGCGAAATCGGAAGGCTTGCGCGCGTTGATCGCCTGCTTCGTGTCGCAGTTCAGATTGACCCCGAACTTGTAGCGCAGGTTCGTCGAGGTGTCGCGGTTGCCATACACCAGCGCGGCGCGCTTGCACAGCACCGAACCGTGGTCGGTGGTGATGACGACCGTCACGTCCTGCTTCGAGAGCGCCCGCAGGATGTCGTAGAGCGGGCTGTGCGTGAACCACGCCCGCATCACGGCACGGAACGCGGCCTCGTCGGGGGCCAGCTCCTGAAGAATCTCGCTCTCACTGCGGCCGTGCGCCAGAATGTCGAGGAAGTTGAACACCATCGCGACCAGCGACAGGTTCGAGAACGTCTGGATCTGGCGCTTCACCGCCTGCGCCTCATCGGCCTCGTAGATCTTCAGGTACTTGAGGCCCTTCTCGGGCGTCGCCTTGAGCCGCTCCAGCTGGTGCTCGAGCAGCTGACGTTCGAAGCGGTTCTTGGTGCGCTCGTCCTTGCTGTTCTCCTGCCACAGATCGGGGTGGTGGCGCTGCAGGTCGATCGGCAGAAGTCCACCGAAGATCGCGTTGCGCGCGTACGGGGTCGCGGTCGGCAGGATTCCGCAGTAGTAGTCGTGCTGGATCTCGAACAGCTCCTCGAGCAACGGCTCGAGCGTGAACCACTGATCGAGCCGCATGCAGTCGATCACCACGAACACCACGCGCTTGCCGCTCTTGAGGTGCGGAACCACCGCGTGACGCACCACGTCGTGTGACATGCGCGGCCGTTCCGCAGCGTCCTTGACCCAGCGCGGGTACTGATCTTCGATGAAGCGCGAGAATTCGAGGTTGAGCGGGCGTCGAAAGTCCGCGTGGGCCTGCTTGAGTCCTTCTTCGTTGATGCCGTCGAACAGCACGTCCCAGCGCGCGGACTCGACGGTGAGATCGACCCACCCCGCCCAGTCGAGGCGCCGCGTGTCGATGGCCTGCCAGCGCTGCATCTCGCCCACGTAGTCGCGTGCCCGCTGAGAATCCTGCAGCCGGTCCGACTCGAACACCCGCTTGCAGGCGAGGAACACTTGCGAGGGATTGACGGGTTTGATGAGGTAGTCGGTGATGCGCTTGCCGATCGCCTCGTCCATGAGCGTCTCTTCCTCGCTCTTGGTGATGAGGATCACCGGCAGCGTGTGGTTGCGCGACTTGATCGCGTCGAGCGTGCCGAGCCCGCCGAGCCCCGGCATCATCTCGTCGAGCAGCACCACGTCGTAGCGCTGGCGCTCGAGTGCGGCAAGCGCGTCCTCGCCATTCGGAACCGCGGTGACCGCGAATCCCTTCTGCTCGAGGAACTTGATGTGCGGCCTCAACAGGTCGATCTCGTCGTCGGCCCACAGGATCTGTCGCCGGGTGTCTTCGTTCATGCGAAGCATCTTAGCCGCGCGATCGAAGCGGACCAATCGCCCGGCGGTCGCCGGCCTCGCCAGGTCGGCCGATCGGCCCCGCGTTGCTCGGTCGCGGGCGCATCGCTAGTCTCGCGCATCACGATCCCGGAGGTTCGTCATGCTTCGATCCGCGCGAGGGTTCTCGGTTCGCAGTTGCACCCGAGTGAGTGTCGTGTTGCTCGCGATGACGCTCGGGGCGACGGCGACGCGCGCGCACGAGGCCGATGACTCGACCCCGGTCACGCGCGCCGCGCTGCCCCCGCCGACCATCGGGCCGGGACTCGATCCGGCGGTCCCGGTGCCGGCGCGTCGGGCCGGCCTGCTGATTGCAGCCGACGCGATCCGCGGCCACATCGAGATTCTCGCCGACGATCGCTTCGAAGGGCGCGAGACCGGCACACCGGGTTACCAGCTCGCCGCGCGCTACGTGGCCGCTCAGTTCCGGGCGCTGGGGCTCGAGCCCGCCGATTCCTCCGGGTATCTGCAGCCGATCGCATTCCGGCGCTACTCGACCGTCCCGTCGGGCTGTCGACTCTCGATCACCCGAGCCGGGCGCGAGGTCACGTTTCGATACCGCGAGCACTGGCTCGCAAGCGCCGATCCGTTGCGAGAGAAGTGGAGCGTCGAGGCTCCGATGGTGTTCGCGGGTCACGGCATCACCGCGCCCGAGTTCGGCTACGACGACTACGCAAACCTCGACGTGACCGGCAAGATCGTGGTGCTGCTCTCGGGTGCGCCGAAGAGCTTTCCGGCCGATCCGCGCGCCCACTACTCGAGCGGACTGGTGCGCGACCGCAATGCCGCCGCGCACGGCGCGGTCGGCATCGTGTCGGTGCGCACCCCGGCCGATGAGCTGCGCTCCCCATGGGAACGCAGCGTGAGGCAGGCCGACTTTTCGAGCATGAAGTGGCTCGACTCGGGTGGCGCGCCGACCGAGGTGTACCCGCAGCTCGAGTTCATGGCGCGGCTCAGCAACGCGGGTGGCGAACTGTTGTTCGAGGGCGCTCGGCGCACCCTCGCACAGGTCTACGCCGCCTCCGATTCGGGGCGTGCGCAGGGCTTTCCGCTCGCCGGCACGCTCAACGGGCGACGCGTCAGCGCGCTGTCGAGCGCCGCGAGTTCGAACGTGGTGGGTGTGCTTCCGGGCAGCGATCCCAGATTGCGAGGCGAGTACGTGGTGGTCTCGGCGCACCTCGATCACCTCGGGATCGGCGCGCCGGTCGCCGGCGACTCGATCCACAATGGCGCGTACGACAATGCATCGGGCGTCGCCGTCATGCTCGAGATCGCACGCGCCTTGCGCGCCGGGAATGCGCGACCCAAACGCTCGCTGGTGTTCGTGGCGCTCACCGGCGAAGAGAAAGGGCTGCAGGGTTCCGACTACTTCGCGAAGCATCCGAGTGTTGGCGAAGGCCACCTGGTGGCGAACCTCAACCTCGACATGGCGCTGTTCCTGGCACCCTTGCGCAGCGTGGTGGTATTTGGCGGTGAACACTCGTCACTCGGCCCGGTCTACGAGCGCGCGGCGCGCGCGGCCGATCTCGAGGTCTCACCCGACCCGGCGCCCGAGCAGGTGGTGTTCGTGCGCAGCGACCAGTACTCGTTCGTGAAGCAGGGCATCCCCGCCGCCTTCCCCACTGCGGGCTCCGACGGCACCGATGAGGGACTCGAACGAGTGCGCGAGTGGCGTCGCACCCGCTACCACTCGCCACAGGACGATCTGAATCAGAACTTCGACTGGCCCTCGGCAGTTCGCTTCGCTCGGATGAACCTGTTCGCGCTGTGGGAAGTCGCGAACGCTCCGGCCGCTCCGCGATGGAATGCCGGCGACTTCTTCGGCGATCGGTTCGGCACGCGCAAGTAGCGCGGACGCAATCTCGGCAGCGAATCCGAGTTCAGCTCCGCCGCCGCTTCGCCC